>JAISTN010000172.1 GCA_031272565.1 Bifidobacteriaceae bacterium | reverse complement strand
GCCGGGCCGGTCACCTACTACTGCGGGTTCGACCCCTCGGCACCGTCGCTGCACATTGGCAACCTGGTCCAAATCCTGACGCTGCGCCGCCTGCAACTGGCGGGCAACCACCCGTTGGCGCTGGTGGGCGGGGCCACCGGGCTTATTGGGGACCCCAAGATGACCGGGGAACGGACGCTGAACGATCCTGAGATCGTGGCCGGCTGGGTGGAGCGGATCCGGGGCCAGATCGCGCCGCTGTTGGACTTCGATGGTGCCTACGCCGCCCGCATGGTCAACAACCTGGATTGGACGGCGCCGCTCAGCGCCATCGATCTGTTGCGGGGTGTGGGCAAGCATTTCCGGCTTTCCACCATGCTGGCCAAGGAAACAGTGGCGCGGCGGTTGGCTTCAGACCAGGGCATCAGCTTCACCGAGTTCAGCTACCAGGTGCTGCAAGGGATGGACTTCCGGGAGTTGTACCGCCGCTACGGCTGCGAGTTGCAGACCGGCGGCAACGACCAGTGGGGCAACCTGCTGGCCGGGGTGGAGTTGATCCACAAGGCGGAGGCGGCCACGGCGCACGCCTTCACCACGCCGCTGATCACCAAGGCGGACGGCACCAAGTTTGGTAAGACGGAATCCGGCACGGTCTGGCTGGACCCGGCCATGACCACGCCCTATGCCTTCCATCAGTTCTGGCTCAACCAGGACGACCGCGACGTGGTGGGCTACCTGAAGGTCTTTACTTTCCGGCCGCTGGCTGAGATCGCTGAGCTGAAGGAGGCCACCGAGCAGCGTCCGCATGAACGCGCCGCCCAGAAGGCGCTGGCCTGGGATGTGACCGCCTTGGTGCACGGCCAGGCGGCGGCCCAAGGCGCGGTCGACGCGGCGGAGGCGCTGTTTGGCCAGGGCGACTTGGCAGCCTTGGACCAGCCCACACTGGAGGCGGCCATCGAGGGCCTGCCGGCGGCCAGTGTGGCGTCGGGGCAAGACCCGCTGGTGGTGGATCTGCTGGCGGAAACTAACCTGGAAAAGTCAAAGGGCGCCGCCCGGCGGACGTTGGCCTCGGGCGGCGTCTACGTCAACAATCAGAAGGTGTCCGATCAAGCGGCGGTGGTAGAGGCAGGCCAGTGGTTGCACGGCCGGTACGCCATCCTGCGCCGCGGGCGCAAGACCTTGGCGGTGGCCAAGCGGACCACCTGAGTCCCCAAATTAACAGCCGATCATCCTTGGCAGAAGAAAGGTAGCGTGACTGGCATGGCGGAATCCCTGCTCCATAGTCCCCTCGACGCCGTGCACCGGGCGGCCGGGGCTGTCTTCACTGATTTTGGCGGCTGGGAGTTGCCGCTGCGCTTCGGCTCCGAACTGGCGGAGCACAAGGCTGTGCGCACGGCCGCCGGCCTGTTCGATCTGAGCCACATGGCCCAGTTCGATCTGGTGGGCTGGGGCGCCGGGCCGGGGCTTGATTACGCCTTGATGGGGGACCATTCGTCGATGCCGCTGGGCCGGGCTTCCTACTCCATGATCTTGGCGCCCGATGGCGGTGTGATCGACGATCTGATCGTCTACCGGCTAGGTGAGCAGCACTACTTTGTGATCTCCAACGCCGCCAACCGGTTGGTGGTGGGGGCGGCCCTGAAGGAGCGGCTGGCCGGGTTCGACACCACTTTGGAGGACATCACCTTGGACCGGGCCTTGATCGCCGTCCAGGGGCCGGCCTCGCTTGATGTGGTCAGTGCGGCCGGCCTGCCGCAGGCCACCCAACTGGGCTACTACCGGGCTATGGAGTACACGCTGGAGGCGGTGCCGATCATCGTGGCCCGGACGGGCTACACGGGTGAAAACGGCTTCGAGATCTCCTGCCCCAAGGAGGAGGCGCAGGAAATGTGGGGGCTGTTGGCTGGGGCCGGCGCCGAATTCGGCTTGGTGCCGTGCGGCTTGGCCTGCCGCGACACGCTGCGCTTGGAGGCCGGTATGCCCCTGTACGGCCACGAGTTGGACCTTGACACCACGCCCATCGAGGGCGGCCAGGGGGCCTTTGTGCGGGACAAGGCCGCCACCTACGTGGGGGGCCCGGCCCTCCAGACGCGGCCGGTGCGTAAGCACCTGGTGGGCCTGCGCGGCGAGGGCCGCCGGGCCGCCCGGGCCGGCTACCCGGTGCTGGTGGACGGCCAGGTAGCCGGGCACGTCACGTCCGGCGCCTTGTCGCCCACGCTGGGCTATCCCATCGCCCTCGCCTCGATCGAGGGCGCCGAGAAACCTCTGGGCAGCGCCGTCGCCGTCGACGTGCGTGGCAGCCTGACGCCTTACACCGTTGTCAAGACGCCGTTCTATATCAAGGAGAAAAAATGACCACCATCCCGGCCGATCTGTCCTACACCGCTGACCACGAGTGGGTCTCGGCACCGCAGGGCCCCACGGCGCGTGTCGGCGTGACCGAGTTCGCCGCCGCCGCCCTGGGCGATGTGGTGTTCTTGGAACTGCCCCAGGTGGGCGATCCGGTGACCGGTGGCGAACAATGCGGCGAGATCGAGTCGACCAAGTCGGTTTCGGCCCTCTTTTCGCCCATCAGCGGGACCGTCTCGGCCGTCAACCAGGCCGTGGTGGACGCCCCGGAACTGGTCAACGAGGACCCGTTTGGCGAAGGCTGGCTGTTCGAGGTGTCGCCGGTCAGCGCCGCCGGTGAACTGCTGGATCCTGAGGCCTACGCCGGCTTGACGGCCGCGGCCGAATAGGCGGCCCGGGCCATGGCGGGGGAGGACTTCACGGTTCGCCACCTGGGGCTGGGGGCGGCCCAGAAGGCCAAGGTGGCGGCGGCGTTGGGGCTGGAGCCGGGCGCCTCGGTGATGGCGGCGGCGCTGCCGGCCGGGTTGCGCTCGGAGTTGCCGGCGCTGAGGCCGGCGCAGAGCGAGTTCAAGGTGCTGCAAGAACTGCGCGACCTGGCCTCGTTCAACCAGCCGGCTCAGTCGATGATTGGCCTGGGCTACTACGGCACGGTCACGCCCAGCGTGATCCAGCGCGAGATCCTGGAGAATGCCGCGTGGTATACGGCCTACACGCCGTATCAGCCGGAGATTTCCCAGGGCCGCCTGGAGGCCCTGTTCACCTTCCAGACCATGGTGGCGGACCTGACCGGCCTGCCCATCGCCAACGCCTCGCTGCTGGATGAGGCCACGGCGGCGGCCGAGGCCATGATTCTGGCCCACCGCGTGGGCCGCGGCCAGCGGACCCGCTTTGCGGTCGACATCGACGTCTTCCCGCAGGTCAGGGCGGTCCTGGCGACCCGGGCGGAGCCGTTGGGTATCGAGTTGGTGGACTTTGACCCAGCGGCCGAGGGCGACCTGGCGGCCTTGCCCGGTGGTATTGGGGAGGCTGGCGGTGTGGCCGGCGGCGGCGGCCTGGCCGGTGCCTACGTCCAGTACCAGGGGGCCTCCGGCCGGTTGTTGCGTTTGGAAACGGTGGCCCAGGCGGTGCACGCCGCCGGCGGCCTGCTGGCCGTGGGCGCGGACCCGCTGATGCTGACCCTGGTGAAGCCGCCGGGGGAGTTGGGTGCGGACGTGTGTGTTGGTTCGACCCAGCGCTTTGGCGTGCCGATGGGCTTTGGCGGCCCCCACGCCGCCTACATGTCGGTGCGGGCGGACCTGGTGCGGCAGTTGCCCGGGCGGCTGGTCGGCCTGTCGCGCGACGCCGCTGGCCACCCGGCGCTGCGGCTGGCCTTGGTGACGCGGGAGCAGCACATCCGGCGGGAGAAGGCGACATCGAACATCTGCACCGCCCAAGTCTTGCTGGCGGTCATGGCCGCCATGTACGCCGTCTGGCACGGGCCGGAGGGGCTGGTCCAGATTGCCACGTGGGTCCACGCCAAGGCCGGCGCCCTGGCGGGGGCCCTGCGCAGCCAAGGTGTGAAGGTGGTGCCGGAGGAGTATTTCGACACCCTGGCCATCGAAGTGCCGGGCCGGGCCCGCGAGGTGCGGCGGCGGGCCCAGAAACTGGGCGTGCTGGTGTGGCAGCAGAACCGGGACACCATCTATGTGTCGGTCGACCAGACGACATCGGCGGAAGACCTGGAGGCGGTCTGCCACGCGGTCGGGACCGGGCCCGGGCCACGCGGCCCCCTCCCTAAGCTGTCCTTGGGCCTGCCGGAAGCGCTGGAGAGGACCAGCCAGTTTCTTACCCACCCGGTGTTCCACCGTTACCGCACCGAACTGGCCATGACGCGCTACCTCAAGTCCTTGGCCGGCAAGGACTACGCCATGGACCGCGGCATGATCCCGCTCGGGTCTTGCACCATGAAGCTGAACGCGGCGGCGGAGATGGCGGCCATCACCTGGCCGGAGTTCGCTGACCTGCATCCCTTTGCGCCGCCCAAGTACGCCAAGGGCACCCGGAAGCTGATCCGGCAGTTGGAGCATGCCCTGCTGGCCCTGACGGGCTATGACGCGATCTCCTTGCAGCCCAACGCTGGTTCGCAGGGCGAACTGGCGGGTCTGCTGGCGATTCGCGGCTACCACCAGGCGCGCGGTGACGTGGACCGCACGGTCTGCCTGATCCCGGTCAGCGCGCATGGCACCAACGCGGCCTCGGCCGCGGCGGCCGGTTTCGAGGTGGCGGGGGTGGCGGTCGATCCGGCGGGCAACGTCTCGCTGGAGGATCTGCAGGCCAAGCTGGAGCAGCACGCCGGGCGGGTCGGTGCTCTGATGATCACCTATCCGTCCACCCACGGCGTCTACGAGGAGCAGGTGCAGGCGGTCTGCCAGGCGGCGCACGAGGCCGGGGCGCAGGTCTACATCGATGGCGCCAACTTCAACGCGCTGGTGGGTTGGGCCAAGGCGGGGGAGTTTGGCGGCGACGTGTCGCACCTGAACCTGCACAAGACCTTTGCCATCCCGCACGGCGGCGGTGGCCCCGGGGTGGGCCCGGTGGCCTGCCGGTCGCACCTGGCGCCGTTCCTGCCCGGCCATCCGTTTGGGGGTCTGCCGGGGATTGGCGGGCCGGTCTCGGCGGCGCCACACGGTTCGGCGCTGGTATTGCCCATCTCCTGGGCCTATATCCGCCTGATGGGGGCGGAGGGCCTGGCGGCGGCCACAGAGGGCGCCGTCCTGGCGGCCAACTACGTGGCCTGGCGGCTGCGCGATGTTTTTCCGGTGCTGTACCGGGGCCCGGGCGGCTGGGTGGCTCACGAATGCCTGTTGGACCTGCGCGACTTCACGCACCGCACCGGCGTGACGGTCGACGACGTGGCCAAGAGGCTGATGGACTACGGGTTCCACGCGCCCACCATGTCCTTCCCGGTGGCTGGCACGCTGATGGTGGAACCGACCGAGTCGGAGTCCTTGGAGGAACTGGACCGCTTCTGCGACGCCATGGCGGCCATCGCGGCGGAGGCGGAACGGGTGGTGGCCGGGGAATGGGCCGTGGCGGAATCGCCCCTGCGGGGCGCGCCGCACACCGCGGAGGCGGTCGTTGCGGACGCCTGGGACCGGCCCTATGGCCGCGAACTGGCGGCCTTCCCCGGTGGCGTGGAGCCCGGCGGCGTCAAGTACTGGCCGGCCGTGGGCCGGGTTGACGCTTCCTACGGCGACCGTAACCTGGTGGCGCGCTGGCCTGACGCCTAAGAGGTGAGATTCATATCTCCCTGACGGGCGCGGAGACGTAGGCGTCTAAGACTGGCGAATCACCTCTTGGGCCCTGGCTGGTCAGGGGCCGGCCTTGGGCTGTCTTTGACCCGGGGTTGGGGGTGCCTTGGTATCCGCCAGACCAGCACGAGAGGCGTTGACGGGGCCGAAAATGTGACGAGTGTCACATCGCGTCGTGCTCAGTGGTTGCTTGACTCACATCT
>JAISTN010000153.1 GCA_031272565.1 Bifidobacteriaceae bacterium | reverse complement strand
TGTACCGGCGGTCGTTTCCGGGCCGGGCGGTTGTCCGGGTGCTGATCACGGCGCCGTTTGCCCTACCTGCGGTGGTGGTGGGGCTGGCCTTCCGGTCGCTGTTGGGCAGCGGCGGGCCGTTGGCGTTCCTGGGCCTGGATGGGTCCTTTCTGGCGGTGGTCCTGGCTCTGGGGTTCTTCAACCTGGGTCTGATGACCAGAATCCTAGGCACCTTTTGGCAGGCGTTGGATCCCCGCCCAGAGCAGGCCGCCCGCCTGCTGGGCGCCAGCCCCTTCAGGGCGCTGATCTGGGTTTCACTGCCGGCGGTGGCACCCGCCTTGGCAGCGGGCGGCGCCATGGTGTTCCTGTTCTGCACCACCGCCTTTTCCACCGTGCTGATCATTGGCGGTCCGGCCTATGGCACGGTCGAGACCGAGATTTGGCGCCAGACCACGCAACTGCTGAATCTGCGGGCGGCGGCCGTGCTGTCGGTGGTCCAGGTGGTGCTGGTGACGGGCGGGCTGCTGGCCTCCAGCGCCGCGCGGCGGCGCCGGGAACGGGCGCTCAAGTTGACGGGGGCGGGCAGGGCAGCGGCGCTGCCCTGCCCGCCGCTGACCAAGGCGGATTGGCCTCCGGCAGCGGTGACCGGCCTGGCGGCGCTGGCGATTGCCACGCCTCTGGCCACCTTGGTGGCCAGGTCGCTGCGCACCGCACACGGCACGGGGCTGGACAATTACCGCGCCTTGGCCAGTGGCGCCATGCGGGGGCTGCCCTATTCGGTGCTGCAAGCGGCCGGCACCTCGGTCAGGATCGCGCTGGTCGCCACCGGAGTGGCGCTGGCTCTGGGCTTGGCCATCAGTGTGGTGCTGTCGCGCCGGGCCGCCGGCCCGTGGGGCCGGCGGCTCCAGGGCTTCTTGGACTCGGTCTTCATGCTGCCGTTGGGGGTGTCCGCGGTGACGGTGGGTTTCGGTTTCTTGATCACATTGGACACGCCGCCGTTCAACCTGCGGACCTCGTTCTGGCTGATTCCGTTGGCCCAGGCGCTGGTGGCTTTGCCCATGGTGATGCGGTCCATGCTGCCCGTGTTGCGCGCCATCGACCCCCGGCAAAGGCAGGCCGCCCAGGCGTTAGGAGCCTCGCCTTGGCGGACCTTCTGGGCGGTAGACACGCCTGTCTTGGCCCGGCCGGCGGCCGTGGGGGCGGCCTATGCTTTCGCCGTCTCGCTGGGCGAGTTTGGCGCCACGTCGTTCCTGGTCCGCCCGGAGACCACCACCTTGCCCGTGGCGATCTACCGGCTGCTGGGCCGTCCGGGTATCACCAATTTGGGGGCGGCCTTGGCTGGTGCGGTGCTGCTGGCGGCGGTGACTTGCGGCATCATGGCCGCAGCGGAACTTGCCCGGGGCACCAAGGAAGGAGGCGAACTGTGACCAGACCCCTGCGCGGCTTGACCGTCACGGACGTGGTGGTGCGCTACGGCGCCACCGTGGCGGTGGATGGCGTCAGCTTGGCTGTGGCGCCGGGCGAGATCGCGGCCTTGCTGGGGCCTTCCGGTTGCGGCAAATCGACCCTGCTGCGGGCCGTCGCCGGGCTGGAACCCTTGGCGGAGGGCACGGTCGCCTGGGATGGTCAAGACCTGGGGGGCGTGCCGGTGCACAAGCGGCGCTTTGGGTTGATGTTCCAGGATGGGCAGTTGTTTGCCCACATGTCGGTGGCCCGGAATGTGGGCTTCGGGTTGGCCATGGCGGGTCTGCGCGGTGAGGCCCGGCAGGCCAAGGTCACCGCGCTGCTGGAGCTGGTGGGCCTGGAGGGCTTTGGGGGCCGGGATGTCACCACCTTGTCCGGCGGCCAGGCCCAGCGGGTGGCCTTGGCGCGGGCCCTGGCGCCGGAGCCCAGGCTACTGCTGCTGGATGAGCCCCTCAGCGCCCTGGACGCGGACCTGCGCGAGGCCTTGCGGGGACAGGTCCGGGAGATTCTGCACCAGGCTGGCACGGCGGCCCTGTGGGTGACGCATGATGCCGCCGAGGCCACCGCTGTGGCCGACCGCACCCTGCGCCTGGCGGCCGGCCGCCTGGTCGCCTAACGCCGAGCCCCTGCCCGGCCACCCGCCACCGGCGGGCCGGGGTTGGCGGCTACTGCCACAAAACCGCGTGTTGTCTGCCGCTTTCCAGTTCCGACGGCCCCGAAAACCGGCCTGGTCTCGCCAGTCCCGTTCCAAGCCGCACCCGTACAAAGAATCCCGGAAACTCCGGGTTGCCCAGGGGTCAGTCTGTTGCTACGGTGTAAGACATGGTAGCGCCATCGAATGTCCGGTTTCCCAAGCACGTGGACGAAGGCTTGGCCAAGCATGTTGCCCGCACCGGGCAGACCAAGTCGCACGTCATCAGCCTGGCGGTGGACGAATGGCTCCGCCTGCAGGGGCACCCCCGGATCCGCTTTGTCGAACCCGTGCCGGGCGAACGGCGGGCCGCCCTGGTGGACGGGCCGGAGGTCTGGTCGGTGGCGGAGGCTTGGATTCAGAACGCCGGCCCAGACCGGACTGCCGCCATGGTGGCCGCCACCATCGGCCTGCGGACCGACCAGGTCGAGGCAGCGTTGGCCTACTGGGCCGACAATCGCGATGAGATCGACGGCCTGGTGACCCGGGTCCAGGCCGACCAGGAAGCCGCCTTCTTGTCCTGGCAGCGCCGCCAGGCGCTGGAGGCGGTGTGAGCGCCCGCCACCCGTCTCAACTGCGTGTCCTGCTGGATGAGCACTACCCGCCTAAGTTGGCTCAGTTGTTGGAGGAGGCAGGTGTCGACGCCGTGGCCTTGCTGGGCGGCCGTCCCACCCTGATTGGAACGCCCGATGCGGCTGTGCTGCGCGCGGCCCGCCAGGAACGCCGCGTGGTGGTGACCGAAGACGTCACCACCTTCCCTGCGGCGATCATCCAGGTGCCGGACCATCTGGGCGTCATCTATTGCCGGTCGCAGGTGTTCCGCCGGACCCCCAACGGCCTGGGCGAGATCGCCCGCGCCCTGGCGGCCCTGGCGGCAAACCCGCCCACCGGCCTGGGCACCGAGCCCCTCATTTGGTGGCTCTCGCCGGCCGCATGAAGCCGGGCACCCGCTAGCTGTCATCGCAGTGGCATTTGGGCGGTGGCGGCGCCAAACGACACAACAATTGAGACTCATGAAACCAGGCGACTGGCCGCTAAGCCGCGGTTGCCCGGCTGCCCGCTCCAACTCCGGCTTCATAAGTATCAATAGTTATGTCGTTTAGCGCCCCTGTCGTCCAAACGCCATAACTTATGAAGCCCTGTCA
>JAISTN010000089.1 GCA_031272565.1 Bifidobacteriaceae bacterium | reverse complement strand
CGGTCTGCTCCTTGACCGCCTGGTTAAGAGACGAATTGACTGCCCGGCAGGCCGTGCGCGCCACCGCCAGGGCCTCACTGAGGCCATCCCCCAAGCCGCGGGTGAAGCGGCCTTCTGGGACGCCATCGAGTACCTGGGCCAAGCTGTCCGCGGCCTGCTCCAACGGTGCCACCTCCGCGCCCAGGCGGCCCGCCGCCAGGGCCGCCCCCGCCACCATGGCGGCGGACAGTTCGCCGGTTTGAGCTGAGGTGATGGAGGCCACCAGTTGGTGGGCCTCGTCGATCACCAAGCCGGTGAATTCCGGCAGCACCGGGTTGCCGCTGGCGTTGATGGCCAGCAGCGCGTGGTTGGTCACCACCAGGTCCGCTACGGCCGCCCGCTCCTTGGCAGCCTCCGCACAGCAGTCCTGAAACAGCGGGCATTTCTGGCCCAGGCATTCCCGGGCGCTGACCGAAACCTGGCGCCAGGCCCGGGCGCTGACCCCCGGCGTCAAGTCGTCCCGGTCGCCCGTTTCGGTACCGGCCGCCCAGGTGTGGAGCCGCTTGACCTGGTTGACCAGGCTTTCCGGCCCCCAGGTGGGCGCAGTGGCATCCGCGATGGCGAAGCTCTCACCAGCGCCGGCCAGCGGGAACAAGGTGTCCTCATCCGGGTAGCCGCCGCCCAGTTTGTGCCGGCACAGGTAGTTGGCGCGGCCCTTCAACAGCGCCACCTGGGGCGGCGCCTTCAAGGCCGGGCGGACGGCCTCGACCGCCAGTGGCAGGTCCTTCACCATGATTTGGCGTTGCAGCGCCAAGGTGGCCGTGGCCACCACCACCCGTTGGCCGGTCCGGGCGGCGTGCAGCAGGGCAGGGATCAGGTAGGCCAGCGACTTGCCGGTGCCGGTACCTGCCTGCACCAACAGGTGTTGGCCCTGGTCAAAGGCCCCCGCTACGGCGGTGGCCATCTGCTGCTGGCCAGGGCGCGGCGAGCCGCCCAGGGCCTTCACCGCCCGGGCCAACGACTCCAAGACCGCGTCCTTTGCCACGACCATCAACCATAGGGGCTGGGTCTGACAGTCAGAGTCCGCGGCCAGTTGCGGTGGTCAGGCTTCGCGGGCGGCCTGCCTGGCCTCGACAGCCGCCTGGTGGGCCCGGTTAACTGACCGGAACGAGATCAAGGCCACCAGCAGCGAGACCGCGCCCGAGCCCAACACGCTCCAGAAAGCCGCCCGGTAGCCCTGGGCGTCCACCAACTGGCCGGCCGCAGCCGAACCGGCCGCACTGCCCACGCCCACAAACGTGCCCACCCATGCCAGGCCCTCCGTCAGGCGCCGGGGCGGCACCAGCACCTGGACCAAGGAGTTAGCGTTGATGAAGGAAGGCGCCACCGTGGCGCCGGCCACAAAGCCCAACAGGCCTAGCATCAAGGCCGAGCGCATAGCCGGCATCAAGCCAAAGCCAAGTGCCAAGGCGGTCAGCCCAATCAAGAACCGGCGGGGCAAGGAGACCCGCCAAATCTTGGCGCCATAAAGCAAGCCGGCGATGGCCGAACCGGCCGACATGGCCGCCAGCACCCAGGCCGAGTTGCCCTTGTTGCCCCAGGCCTCGGTGGCCGCCACCACGCTGACGTCGATGGCGCCAAAGCCCAGGCCAACCACCAGCGGGATCACCACCACCGGCAGCACGCCCGGCATGGTCAGCAAGAAGCCCCGCGGGCCGGTGCGGGCGGCATCGGGCACCCGTTGCTGCACCGGCGGTTCGGTGGCCTGTTGAGAATAGAACCAAGTGCCGCCCAAGGCCCCCAACACGGCTGGCGGCACCAGCCCGGCCACGGCCGTCACCTGGGTACTCAGCACGGTCGCCACCACCGGGCCAATCACAAAGCACAGTTCATCCAGGGTCGATTCCAGCGACAAGGCGCTGTGCAACTGGGCTGGGTTTTTGGTGGCGTGGGCCCAGCGGGCCCGGACCAGGGCGCCGGGTGAACCGGCCACGAACCCGCTGATGGCGGCCGGGAAGAACAGCACCCAGCCCGGCGCGTGCAGTTGTATCGCCACGATCATCACCACCAGCATGCCGGCCGAGGTCAAACAGCACGGCAGCATGACGCGGCGCTGGCCAAACCGGTCCACCAGGTTGCCCAACGGCGCCGCGCCCGCCGCCCAGCCCAGGCCGTTGGCGGCGGTGACGGCGCCCGCCAGGCCATACGAGCCATACAGGCCGGTGATCGCCATCACGGTGCCGATGCCCATCATGGCGCCGCCCCCACGCGCTATCAACGCCGCCAGGCAGAAAGACCTGGCGCCTGGCAGGCGCATAATCTCGGCGTAGGAGCGCACAGCAAAGAACCTCTCGGACTGGCAGGGAATTGAGGCGGGGAGGCCGCCAGCGCCGCCCCGGGGGGCAGGTCCCGGGCGCGCCGAAGCCCAATCAAGAACCAGTCTAGGGCCCCGTTGGCCCCCACCAGGTAGCGATAGGTCCGCCCTGGCACCGGCGCAAGGCGATACGCTGGTGTCCCCACCAACAAGTTCGCCAATGAGGGACCCATCATGAAGATCGCCATCAAATACGACAAGATGACCATCGACCCGGACGGCACCGTGGCCGGCCATGGCGCGGGTGACACACTGGTGCGTCGCCTGTTGCGGGTTTTCCCCGGGGCCACTCTGATAGCCCCCCGCACCCACCGCTACCCCAACTTCGACGTCATGCCGGTCGAGTTGGTGGACGCGGAAACCACCGTGGTGATCAACATGGACGTGATCGACTCGGCGGCCGTGTGGCAAGAGTTGCACGCCAGCACCCCCGAACCGAAGGTGATGAACTTCGTCTGGTGGAACACCTCGCGCTTCGACACCGAGGTGGAAAAAGCCACCCTGGCCTTGTCCTGCGCCCTGTTCCCCACCTTCGCCAACTCGGAGCGCACCGCCACCGCCATCCGCGACACCGTCAAGCGCTGGACGGTGCAGCAGTTGGCGGAGTTGGCCAAGATCTCCTGGGTCAACCTGGGCATCCGGCTGGAACACGTCATGCCGCGCCAGGAGCCGGACAAGCCGATTGTGCTGTACCCGGCCATCTATCTTTCGGAACGCAAGCAACCGCAACTGTTCATCGACGTGGTCAGCAAGGTGGTCAAGCGGGTGCCCATCACGGTGGAAGCCCGTTTGGCCGAATCCCACCTGGTCAGCCCGCTGGCCATGCAGCTATCCCGCAACCGCTGGGCCTGGGTGGGCCCGGTCACCCCAACCCGGCGCCAGTACTGGGAGGCGCTGGCCCGCACCACAGCCTTCCTGGCCACCGCCCGGGACGAGTCCTACGGCCTGGAGTACATTGAGGCGTTGACCTCGGGCGCCGTCGGCATCTTCCCGGATACCGATTGGGCCCACGCCATCGTGCCGGAGGCGTACCCGTTCTTCTATTCAACCCCAGCCCAGGCGGAAGAACTGCTCTACCGGGCGGTGACGGAAACGGACGCCTGCCGGGCGGAGATGGACCAATCGGCCGGCGGCTCGCTTAGCCAGTGGCTGCGCGAACACCACGACGATGACGCCTTCGAGTCATCCATCGTGGAGCACGTCAACAAGTGGTTCGGCACCGGCCAGTAGGCGTGGCTGGGCGTTGGCGGCCCGGCGTTGACAGCCTGGCGTTGACGGCCCGGGCCGAGCCGCCGGGCGGTGGCCAGCCTGACGAGAGCGGCCAGGCGCGGCGGCCAGGCGCTAGATGCCAGCCATCAGCGCCCCAGGTAGGCGGCTAGTTGACGGGTTGGCCCCGCGCCCAGTGGTGGTTCCACCGGCGGGCCGAACGGCCCACCCTGGGGGCGCTTGTCCGGCATGTTGGCCTTGGCGTAAGCCAAGATCTGTTGGGCCGCCTCGGCGGGGGCCTCAGCCGGTTGGTTCAGCGCGGTGGCCAGGTCCCAACCGTGAACCATGAACTCCTGGGCAAAGAACTCCAGCGCCTCCGCCTTGCTGACGGACCGGTCCGGTGGCACCCGGGTCGATTCGGCCAAGGCATCCGGTCCAGCCAGGGACCAGGCGGCCTTGGCCTGGCCACTGGCCAGCGTGAAGGCCCGGGCGTGGGGGGTGCCGGCCGGGGCCGAGGCGATCTTGTCGGCGCCGGGCAGCGGAATCATGCGGGTGACGGCCACGATGTGATCGGCTAGGTCGGCCACGGTCCAGCCCTTGTCGGGCGTGGGCCAGGCCAACTGGTCCGTGGCCAGCCGGGTCAACAGGCCGCTGACCCAGTCCAGGGTGGTGAAGAAGACGGGGCGGGTGTCGCGATAAGCACTCATGGCTGCTGCAACCTCTCTTCAATTATTCAGTGGTGGTGGGGCACCAACCCTGACCTGCCGGTGACCGGTTGACCAGGGCCAAGACACAACGATGCCACACGGCGATCAGAGTTCGCCCCTGCCCCGGGTGACCCTGGGGTGTACCGCCGGATGAGACAATGCCGGGGTGAGTCACCGATCAGTCCTACGCCCGCTGGCCCTGGCCAGCGGGTTCAGCCTGGTGCTGGGCGGCATGATCGGCTTTGGGATTCACACCGTTACCGCGCCTGCCAGCGGCGCCTCCCAGGGCGACGCTAGCCAAAGCCAAACCGTGGTGCCGGTGACCGCCACCGCCACGGCTGAGGCCCTAGAGGCGACAACCAAACAGACTCTCCCGGCTCCGGCCGAACGGCTTGACGTGACGGTCGCCTTTGCCGGCGACGTCCTGTTGCATATGCCCGTCATCCAGTCCGCCCGGTCTGGTGACGGCTACGACTTCACGCCCCTGCTGGAGGGGGTTGAAGAGTGGATCGCGGGGGCGGACCTGGCCATCGCCCAGTTTGAGACCCCGGTCACGCCGGCCGGGGTGGCGCCCAGCGGCTACCCGGTGTTTGGCGGGCCGCCGGAAATCGCAGCCGGGCTGGCCGCCACCGGCTGGGACGGCGCCGGCTGCGCCTCCAACCACGCCCTGGACCGGGGCTTTGCCGGCATCGAAGCGACCATCGACGCCCTGGAAGAACAGGGCATGGGCTTTGCCGGCACGGCCCGCACCGAGGCCGAATCGAAGGTGACACAGTTCTACCGCCTGACTCTAGGCGGGCAGTCCATCACGGTAGCCCACCTGGCGGCGACCTACGGCCTGAACGGGCTGCCACTGCCGGCCGGCCAGCCGTGGTCGGTCGAGTTGATCGACACCGATGAACTGATTGAGCAGGCCCGCCAGGCCAGGGCCGATGGCGCTGACATTGTGCTGGTGTCGATCCATGAGGGGGTCGAATACCAGACGAAGCCCTCCGCCCGGCAGCGGGAGATCGCCACGGCGCTGGCTGATTCGGGGCAGGTCGACGCCATGATTGGCGATCACCCGCACGTGGCCGAACCGATCGAGTTGGTGCCGGGCGGCGTCGATGGCGATGGCATGTGGACCATCTGGTCGATGGGCAATTTCATCTCCAACCAGTCCGATTCGACGGTTGGCCCCAACACCGACACCGGCGCGGTGGCCTACGTGCACATCACCAAGGAGGGCAGCGACGCCGTGGTCACGGCCATGACTTGGTCTGGGGTGACGGTTGACACCGCCCATGGGCACCACATCTACATGCTGGAAGACGCCGCCGATGGCGCCACCTTGGGCCAGATTTCCGCCGCCTCGGTGCAGACGCGCAAGGACCGCTTGGCCGCCATCATGGGCGACGCCCCGGAGCAGACCGAGCCGCCGGTGCCCTCCGGCGCCACCCTTGAGGTGCTGCCCCGGTCCTGACGTGCCAGCGGCAGCCCCTAGATGCCGGTGCCGGCGGCCAGCGCATCACCCCAGGGGCAGCCCTGGAAATGGTCGTTGACCAGGCCACAGGCCTGCATGGCCGAATAGACCGTGGTGGGGCCGATGAACTTCAGACCCAGCTTCTTCAGGGTCCGGGACAAGGCCTTCGATTCGGGGCTGGAGACCGCCAAGTCCCAGGGCGAGGTAGGCCGCTGGTGGCCCTCCGGGCGGTAGGACCAAATCAGTTGGTCCAGGTCGCCCCCGGCCTCCCGGAAACGCACCACCGCCTGGGCGGAGGCGATGGTGGCCTCGATCTTGGCCCGGTTGCGCACAATGCCGGCATTGCCCATCAGTTGCTCAACGGCGGCCTTGTCGAAGCCCGCCACGGCCTCCGGCACAAAGCCTTGGAAGGCTTCCCGGAAGGCCTCGCGCTTGCGCAACACGATGATCCAGGACAGGCCGGTCTGGAAGGCTTCCAACATGAGCCGCTCGAACAACGGCACTTCGCCGTGCACAGGTACGCCCCATTCGTCATCGTGGTAGGCCTGGTAGAGCGGGTTGGAGTTGCCGAAGCAACGTCTGGGATAAGCGGCTGCCAAAGTCATGGCTCCATGTTGCCGCAGGCTGCAGGCCTGGCCCGCCAAATGGCCTGCGGCCTGTGGACAACACATTATCGGCGTTTGGCGGTGCGGCGCCGAAGCCCCTCCCCTGGGCTGCGGGCTGGGCGGCTCCTGGTCAGCCTGTTCGGGTGGCCGTGACGCTTGGGGCCGGGCCTTGGCCACCTCACCAGTCGGTGGCGATCTGCTTGGCGGCTGCGAACTGGCCCGTGCCTTTCCCCTGGTAGTAGTACAAGACACCGGTTGAATCGTTGCGGCCCACGATGTCCGCCAGGCCGTCCCCATTCAGGTCGGCGCCAGAGGCCAACGTGAATGTGCCCCAGCCCTGGCCCACCTGAACGGGCGTCTGGAACTGGCCGTTGCCCTTGCCCAAGTAGGCGTACAACACACCAGACGAGTTGACCGCCAAGATGTCCGCCTTCTGGTCATTGTTCAGGTCACCCGCAGCGTACAGATCGAACCCGGTCCAGCCGTGCCCCACCTCGGTGCGGCCCAGCAAGAAGCCGCCCTTGCCGTTGCCCGGATAGAGCCACAGCTTGCCGGCGGCGTCGATGGCCAACAGGTCGTTGGTCTTGTCGCCGTTCAGATCGCCACACGGCACAATCCGGTAGGCCGACCAACCCCGGCCGTTCTGCGTCGGTGCGGCCAGGCCGCCTACGCCGTTGCCCCGCCGCAACCACATGGTGCCGTCCGTGGCCACCGTCACGACATCGGCCTTCTTGTCACCGTCCCAGTCGCCCGGCCCAAAGACCCGCTGGCCGCCGATGCCGGTGGCGGCCTGCCAGTTAGTCTGAAGCGTCCCGGAAGCGGTGGTGGAAAACACCCGCAGCGTGCCACTGGTGGCCTCGACCGCCAGGATGTCGCCCCGGCCGTCCCCGTTCAAGTCCGCCGACAAGGTGAACGACTCGAAGCGATTGGCTGGCGCCGGCGTCGCACCGGCTTGAGTGACCGTGATGGTGGCCTGTGCCGACCCGGCAGTGACTGTCACCACACAAGTCCGCGGACTGGTCGAAGTGTTAGGCAGCGGCAAAATCGACAGCCCCGTACCAGACACATTCGCGGTAGGCGTCAAGAACTCCAACCACGAACAGCCCGGCTGCGCCGACCAACTCGGCCCACTGGTCGTAATCACCACCGCCAACCCAGACGCGTTAGTCGCACCAAACGACAACTCCGTCGACGTCAAACTGATCGTGTCAGGGGACACGGCCCCGGCTTGGGTGACCTTGAGCCTCTTGCCGTTGGCACCACCGTCCGCTTTAGGTGTCATTAGATCGACATAGTCAATCCGATCTGCCTGATCCATGTTGGCAGTCTTGGCAGTAACAGTTACGGTGTCGCCTGAAACTCCCCACTGGGGAGTCACCTCAAGCCACGACGGCAACCAATCCTCCAACACATGCCAATAGGCCCCACTGGTCGCCACCGTGACAGTCACCGCCGAACCGGCCCCAGACCCAAACGAAACCGCGTTGGGTGACACGGTCACGACAGGGGATACATCGGCTGCACTAGCCTGAAAGTAGGTCGCCGTCACGGTCATCCCACCCGCTGTGATGGTGATGGTGCCCATCCGCATCGCCCCAAGATTCGCTGCGGCCCTCACACCCACCCAGGCGTAGCGTTCACCAGACGTCGCATCAAGCGTGGTGGTCCCTGAAGTACTGTCCAAGGTCAGCCAAGAGGCATTCGTTTGAGCACTCCAAGTTAGTTGGTCGGTCCACAAGCGTGGCCAGACCTGGGTGGACGAACTGCCCACATCCTGGGCGGCGCCGTAGTCCAGTCGCAAGAAGCCGCCACTCGGCGTCGCCCCGGCTTGGGTGACCGTGATGGTGGCCTGTGCCGACCCGGCAGTCAGCGTCACTGTGGTGGTGCGCGAAACTGCCGAGGTG
>JAISTN010000030.1 GCA_031272565.1 Bifidobacteriaceae bacterium | reverse complement strand
CTGAGAGGCGCCGGCGGCGACGGTCGCGGTGGCCGGGGCCACCTCAACCGACAGTACTTCGGGGCCTTCCACCGTGAGTGTGAAGATCACTTCTGGCTGGTTGGTGGGGCTGATCCAATCCGGCAACGTGTACGTGCCGTGGATCTGGTAGACGCCCACCGTGTTGACCACGCTGGGGTTGTAATCCCAGGTCACACCAACACAGTCGTTGTCGGCCGAACCATCGTTGAAGAACAGTGACAGATGCGTGGGCAACGTTGGCTGGGTGCCAAGGAAGACCGTTTCTGCCATCGGGTCAACGGACGAGATAACCACTTGCTGATCGGCCGGCCGGACATAGATCTGGGCCTCGGCCAGCACGTCAAAGGTGGCGTTGACACCCCACACCGAGAACGGATCGGTGTTGACCTCGGCCACGTCCGCCGCCGTGATCTCCGCCCATTCGAAGGCCAGTTCGCCCCTGGTGCCGTCGGTGTAGCTAACACCGTGCGTGGCCGGCAGGGTCGGGATGACCCCCACCGTGGTGCGGTGCTTGATTGGCGGGTCGACCTCTTCCACACCTGGGCCGTAGACCCGCCAGCGCAGCACGCCGGTGCCGGCGGCGCTGGACGTGATGGCGGTGATCCGGATGCGCAGGTACTGGGCCACGAACGGCTGGAACTCGAAGTTGTTGTAGGTGCCAGTCGCAATACCCCCGGCGTAGGTGGTGCCGTTGATCAACGTCACGTTGGTCCAGGTGGTGCCGTCCATCGAGTACTGGATGGTGTAACCGGTGGCGGAGGGCACGCGCGTGCCGCCGCCATCGGAGTACCAGTAGATCTGGGATGAGGTGATCGAAATCGGCTCACTCCAGGTGTACTGAATCCAGGCCGGGTTGGAACTTGAGGCGCCATTGGACCAGTTGCCCCAGCCGGTGCCGGTACCGGGGTTGGAACTGGTCGGGTTGGACGGGTTGTTGACGTAGCTGTGGTTCTCCCACGAGGCCGTGTAGCTGGTGGTGATGTTACTGGCCAGCGCGCCCCACTCGTTGCCGGAGTTCTTGGGTGTCAACGTGGCAGAGACATCCACGGTCGTGGTCAGGTCGCCATCGGACGCCGTGAAGCGGAAGACATACGCGCCTTCCTTGGTGCCGTTGACCCGGGTGGTGGCGGCCGTCGCGTCGGCGAAGACCACGGAAGCGCCCGCCGGTGCCGAAACCACCGACCAGCCCATGGTCAGGCCCTTGTCGAACGGAATGCCGTCATCCGTCACCGTGGCGGTGAGCTGGGTAGACAGGTTGCCGTTCTGGGCGGTGTTGACACTGGCCGTCACGGTGGGCGGATCATTCACCACCACCGGCACCGGCTGGTTCGAATCAAACACCTGAATCTCGGCGATGGCCGTGTAGTAGCCGGGGTTGTTGGTGAAGTAAAGCCGCACCTTGGAGGCGGTCACGTCATCGAACAACACGGTGTTCTGCTTCATGGCTGGCAACTTCGGCTCGTGAGCCTGAGTGCCAATCGCCGCCCAGCCGGTGGCGCTGTCCGCCGACGGAATGGCCACGTAGTAGCTGAGCGGCACCTTGGCGCCGCCTGCCAAGCCGAGGCCGTCATGGAAGTAGACCTCAACGTTGTCGAATGTCTTGGCCGTGCCAAAGTCCAACTCGACGTAGCCAGACTGGTCCGACACGCCGTAGTTGCCCCAGTAGGGCTCGTTGACGGTCGAGTTGTCATTGACGGCCGCCAGGGAGGCGGGCCGTTCCTGAGCCGAGATCGAACCTGGGTCATAGTTCATGGCGCCGGTCGAAGAACCAGGCGTGTGGAACGCCCGCCGGGTCGAGGTCGGGATGGTGGTCTGCATGGTGGATGAAGACACGGTGGCACCGAGCGCCAGGTTCGGGGTGTTGGTCCGGTCCAGGTAGATGCCGGCCGTCTTCAGGTAGTCGACCACCCGCTGGTCTTCGATCACCGTGTTCACCGCGGTGGGGAAAGCGATGGTGGCAGCCGAAACCACGGTCACAGTGGCCGTCGGGTCGGTCTGGGCACCAGTTGTGATGTTGGTGGCCGTGCCAGCGTTGGGATCGTACTGGAGGTGCGTCAGCTTGTCGGAGTTGACCTTCTTGACGCCATCAACCCAGAGCGAGTAGCCCTGGCCCTGGTTGTAGTGCGTGCCGTCCTTGTCCCAGACAATCGTGATGTCGTGGTTGTGATACCGCAGGTTGTTGACCATGAAGTAGTCGTAGCCCAGGTCGATGGGCCACAACTCGATGATGTCGTCCGTGCGCGGCTGGATGCCGCCCATGTCCTCCACGTAGATGTAGTTCATGTTGCCCAACGCCACATGGTAGGGGTTGTTACGGGTCGCGCTCTTGGTTGTCGCGCTGTAGTTGGAGAAGTATTCCGGCTGGTTGACCTGCAACAGATTGCCCTGAGCGGACGACACCAGGTAGATCGAGTAGGCCATCCAGTCCAGCAACTGGGCCGCGTACTCACCGGTGATGTACTTCTCATTCGGGTCGTAGTAGCGCAGCGCGGAACGCACGCCCCGGTACTGGACCGTGAAGTTGATGTTGGAGAAGTTGTTCGATCCACCGATGTTGTAACGGGTCCGGTCATACTGGTTGGCCGTGTAGAAGGGGTAGATCGGGAAGTTGTCGCCGTAGGTCAAGAACCGGAAACCATCCACGTAGGTGGCCCAATCGGCCGGGTCGATCAGGTTCTGCGCGTAGACGTCGTACAGGTTCGATTCACGCACCGGGATGTGGGTCGGCTCGGATTCGGCCAACGGATTGGGGTTGGAGTTCATCGAGGCGGCCGCCGTCCGGCCCCTGGTGGTGGTGGCCACGAACATCTTCATGCCGGGGCTCCACAGGTTGGTCAGGATGGCGTCCTTGATGGTGTTGGCCTTGGTTTCCATCTCGGTCACCTTGGCCTGCGAGGCGCCGGCCAGGGCATACAGCTTGGCGGCGGCGTTGAAGTCGCCCCAAACGTAGGCCGATTCGGGCCGCTCAATATTGCTGGAGCCGGCCGTCGAGGTGCCAGACTTGGTGTAACCGAAGGTCAAGGCGTCGGCGTCGTTGCCAGGCATGTAGTTGGCGGTGTAGGCGATCAGGTTGTTGCCGTTGCCGTCGTAGTGCTCCAACTGGCCCACGCCATCGCCCTCAAAGTAGGTGGCGAAACGCTGGGCCAACTCGGTCCCGCCGCCATGCACCGCATAGGCTTCCAGGCCGGCCGTGCCGATGTACTGGGAGTAGTGGTTGTTCCAGGAACCGTGGCCGGGTGAATCCAGGAAAGCCGATGAGCCTGAAAGCTCACCGACGTTCATGATCTGGCCGTAGCCAAGGTATGGCGTGCGCTGCCACTTGGTGTCCTGCAAGTGCATGGGCTGGGTCAACACAACGGCGTTGTAATACAGGTTGACGCCTTCGATGGTGACCGGGTACTGGTACACGTAGCCGGGCACGGCGGCATCGAGCGAGTCGTAGCGCTCCAGCCACCAGCGGTAGACAATGGCCTTTTCGATGGCCGTCGAAGGCACATCGATGTAGGGGATGTCGGAAGCCCAGCGCTCGTTGAACGCCCTGGTGCCAGCCTTGAAAGCATCGGCCGGCGTCATGGCCGCGTACTGGTAGAACTCCGGCTCGGATTCGGGCAGTTCGGAGTGCCAGTAGCCGCCCACCGCCATGTAGTCCACCGAACCGCCGGCCGGGATGGTCAGCACCTTGTCCAGGTAGTTGCCGGACTTGGCAGAGCCGGGCACGGTCACCGCGACGGTGCCGGTGCCCCAGTAGGTGGTGCCCTGGATGTTGCCGCCGGAACCGGTCATGGTGATGGTGCCGCGCATCTCATCGGTCTTGCCTTCCACCGCGGTCAGGGCGTTGGACGAGGTGGCCCGCACCGTGATCGAAACGTCCTCGGTGCCAGGGTTGTTGAACGTGATCGTGGTGACGGCCACGTTGTTGTAGGTGATGAACTTCTTCAGGTCCGCCGTCAACGTGGTCTGGCCCGATTGGGTCAGGTTGTAGCGGTCAGACATGTAGCTGGGGGCGTTGAAGCGGTACGCGTTCTGTTCCGCTACCGTCTTGCCGGTCACCGTGATGGAATACAGGTTGCCAAACGACGTGTTGCCGCCGCCGGCCGCCGTGCCGGCAAAGCCCATGGTGGTGAAGTTGGTGGTGGAACTGCCCCGCATGTAGAGGCTGCGGCCGCGGGTCTGCAAGATGCGCAGGCCAGAGTTGTCACCGGTGTAGCCCAGAATGCGGTCAAGGTAGAAGGGCGCCTGGCCGGCCGCGATCCGCTGATCGAACTTGGCTAGGTCGTCCTGGAAAATGTCGGAGTACATCGAACCGCCGGGGTTCCAGGCCACGCCGGGATCCAGCGCCGCCTGAACCGTGTCAACGTTCGAATAGGCCGGAGAGCCAATGTCTTGCGTATGTGCGGCACCGCTCGTGTAGACACCAACATCGCTCTCGTTGCCGGGAAGGATGGGGTCGGTTGCGAAGGCGGGTCCAGGCAGCGCGCCGATCAATGCGACGGCTATGGCCATGGAAGTTGCCGACGATGCGAGCCTGCGGCTTCGTTTCGTCATGTCTCACCTCTCTGTGATGTGACTGCTTTGAGTTGTGTGTGTGTCGGACGTGTCCTGGAGCGCCTTAGTCGTGGCGAAGCCAGACCGTCATGGTGGAGGGGCCCCTGTGCCCCCAGGTGTTGTAGGGGATGAGATGAATCTCGGTACCGATGCCCGGTGAGGCCACGGGCGCCGGCGGATATGGCCAATCAGAGCCGGCCGGCACGGCGATCAGGCCGTGCAGGGTGATGCCACCGTGAGTGGGCACGGGAGCAACACCCGTATCGACCACGACCTGGAAGGGGTCGCCGTCGACGTCTGGTGATTCGAGGCAATACACCACGGGGCCGCATTCGACGGCCACGCAACCGCGGGCCGAATCGATCCGCGGGTCGGCGTAGGTGAACCTCGGTTGGACCGCCAGGTCAAGTTTGATGGCGGTGGGCTGGGCGCCCAGACCTGGCACTTCGGCCCAGCCGGGCTGGACAGTCTGGGCCGGCCCGCCATCGACGCTCAGGCTGGCGCCGGTAGACCAGGCAGGCACCCGCAGTTTCAGTGTCCACGCTGGCCCCGCGGTGGGAGCGACATCAATCACTACCTGGCCGCTGGTGGGATAGGCCGTGCTGACCACGGCCTGGGCCGCGCCGCCGCCGGGCAATTGGACGTCCAGCCGGCCGCCGGCGTACTGCGTCAAGGCGACGGTGTGACCGTCCACCCAGCCCATGTAGCTGCCCAGCGACGCCAGCGTGCGGGCCACGTTGGGCGGGCAGCAGGAAACCTCGAACCAGGGCGCGCGCAGCGAACTGACGGCCCGGGTGGAGATGGCATCGGCCTTGGGGGGGCAGCCCGGCGAACGCAGGGCCAGCGGGTTGGAGTAGAAGAAGGAGTGGCCGTCGGCCGATGGCGATGTGGCGACCACGTTGTACAGGATGCGTTCCACCAGGTCGGTGTAGGCGGCCTCACCGGTGGCCAGCGCCAGGCGCCAGCTCCATTGGATGGCCCCCACCCCGGCGCAGGTTTCCGAATAGGCGACATCGGCCGGCAATTCGTAGTCTTCCCCGAAGGCCTCGTCTTCCCGCCGCGATCCCATGCCGCCAGTGATGTAGGTGCGGGCGGCCACGGTGTTGCGCCACTGAGTGACCATGATGTCCAGCAGTTCGCCATCGGCCGTGTCGACAGCCAGGTCGGTGGCGGCGGCGGCCAGGTAGACGGCACGCACGGCGTGCCCGCGGGCCACGGTGGCCTGGCGGACCGGCAGTTCGTCTTGGAAGTAGGCCGAATCGAAGAAGGGCTTCAAGCGCCGGTAGCCGCGCCGCTTCAGGAAGACGGCGGCTTGGTCGCGGTAACGCCCGATGCCGGTCGCGCGGGCCAGTTCGATCAGGCCCAGTTCGATTTCGGGGTGGCCGCAGTAGCCGTCTTCCCCGGTGCCGGGGCCAAATCGCTCGCAGACGTGGTCGGCCGCCTTCAGGGCCACCTCGGTTAGCTGATCGTGGCCGTGGCAGCGCAACCGGGCCACCGCCGCCTGGAACAGGTGGCCGTAGCAGTACAGTTCGTGGCCCATGGCCAGGTCGGAATAGCGGGCCGCCTGTCCGGGCCGGCCGTAGGCCGTGCTGAGGTAGCCGTCGGCTTCTTGGACCTGCGCCACCAGGGCGGTCAGTTCACGGATGCGGCGCTCGCGGCGCTCGGTCAGGACCCGGCCCTGTTCCCAGCTCATCGCCTCCAGCAGTTTGTAGACGTCCGAATCGGCGAACTCGCGCCCCTGCCGGCCGGCCACGATGGCCTGCGGCCCCAGGGCGGCCAGGCGGAAGTTGTCAATGGTGCCGTCCCGTTCCAGCCAGGCGTCACAGTGGTCGATGATGGCGCTGGCGTTGAGTTGCTGGTAGCGGCCCCAGTAGCCGTCCGGGTCGATCACGTATTCGCCCAGTGCCAGGGCCCGGGCGCCACGGGCGGGCACCACCGGCGCGGCAACCACACCGCTGGCGACCACTCTGTCGGCTAGGGATGTCATTGGGGTTCCTTCCGTCCTGGTCCGCCGCTACCCCTTGAGGGCCCCAGACATGAAGCCGCGCACGTAGTGGCGCTGCAGGGCCAGGAACAAGATGACGCAGGGAACGGTCAGGAAGACCACGCCGGCTTCGGTGACGCCGTAGTCGACGGTGCCCATGACCTGCTGACGCATGTTGACCATGGCCAACGGCATGGGCGAGTTGACGCCCGAATTCAGCAGGAACAGGGGCACCATGAAGTCGTTCCAGGCCGCCAGCAGGGCGAAGATCCCCACCGTGATCAGCCCGGGCTTGACGGCGTACAGCATGATCCGCACCAGGGCGCCAAAGGACCCGCAGCCGTCGATCAGCGCCGCTTCCTCGATTTCCTTGGGGATGGCTTCGAAGCTGATCCGCATCATGAAGACGGCGAACGGCAACTGGAAGACGGCCAGCACAATGGCCACCCCCGCCTTGCCGCCCATGACGGCGTTGGCCCCGGACAGGCGGTACTGCCACAAGCCCCAGACGGCCAGCCCCACCAGACCGGCGCCCACCAGGGCACCCAGCACCACCAGCCAGGCCTGGCGCAGCTTGGCCAGGCGAACCAGGGCTATGACCACCCCCAGGGCCACCAGGATGCCCGCCACAATGCCCAGAGGGAAGCTCTTCAACCAGATGATCAGCGGCAGCAGCAAGGTGGCGTAGGGCACCATCAAGATGGCCAGCACCAACAAGAACAGGATGTTCTTGCCGGGGAAGCTGAAGCGGGCAAAGGCGTAGCCGCCCAGCGTGGCCAGGAACAGTGTGATGACCACGCACAGGATGGTGATGATGAGGGAGTTCTTGAGGTAGACCCAGATGCCGTCCTGGTAGTTCAGCAGGGTCTTGTAGTTGCCGGGTCCCCAGCCTTTGGGCTGGCCAATCGACCCGCCTTGCGGAGCAAAGGACTTGATGGCCGTCCACAGCAGTGGGTACAGGAAGATGACGGCCAGGCCCATGGTTAGCACGTAGTAGGGCGTCCGGATGGCGAACTGCGCCACCGGCGAGCGCTT
>JAISTN010000292.1 GCA_031272565.1 Bifidobacteriaceae bacterium | reverse complement strand
CGCTGGTCAGGGCGATCCGGGCGGTGCCGGTGGTCAGCTTCATCATCCTGGTGTTGATTTGGGCCGGCCCCAAGTCGCTGGCCACGGTCATTAGTTGCCTGATGGTGTTGCCGGTGGTGTTCGCCAACCTGGAAGAGGGCCTGCGCCAGCGCGACCCCAAACTGCGGGAACTGGCCCAGGTGTTTGGTCTGGGTCAAGGCCGGCGCTGGCTGGCGTTGTGGCTGCCGGAGTTGTGGCCGTATCTGACGGCGGCCTGCCGGGTGGGCTTGGGCTTGGCTTGGAAGGCGGGGGTTTCGGCCGAGGTGATCGGCTTGACCACCGGGTCGATCGGTGAGCGCCTGTACCAGGCCAAGATCTTCTTGGCTACGGCCGATCTGTTCTGTTGGACGGCTGTCATTGTGCTGCTGGCCTGGGCCTGCGAAAGACTGGTCTTGTGGCTGCTGGCCGTGGGCCAGCGGCGCCTGGATAGGGTCTATGCCAAATGATCGCGTTGCGGGGTGTTGGTTTCGCCTTCGGTGGCCAGAGCGTCATCGGGCAGGTCAGTGTGACGGTGCCCAGTGGCGGCCTGTTGCTGGTGACCGGCGCCAACGGTTCCGGTAAGACGACCCTGTTGCGGTTGGTGCTGGGCTTGTTGCGGCCCCAGACCGGCACGGTGGAAGGTGTGGCGGGGCGGCGCCTGGCGGCCGTCTTCCAGGAGGATCGCCTGGCGCCGGGGCTGACAGCGCAGGCGAACGTGCGCCTGGTGCTGCGCGGACGGCGCCGGGGCAGCGGCGAGCCAAGTGGGGGCGCGGCTTTCCTGGTCCGCGAAACGTTGCTGGCGGCCGGGTTGGATGCGGACGCCATCGGGCGCCCGGTGCGCCATCTGTCCGGGGGCCAGCGCCGCCGGGTCTGCCTGGTGCGGGCGCTGGCGGCGGTGGCGGACGGCGCCTCGCTGGTGGTACTGGACGAGCCGTTCAGCGGCATCGACCGTGAGGGCCTGCCGGAACTGATCGCCTTGGCGGGCCGGCACCTGGCGGGCCGCGATGTGGTGTTGGTGTCCCACGAACCGCCGGGAGCGGCCGTGGCCGCGGCCTGGGGCCGCGACCCGGTGCTGCTAGAACTGCCCGCCTGACAGCGGCAGGTCTGCAACACGGCCATCGGCACGTGGGTGGCCCAACCGGCCCACCCCTTGTCGCGCCGCCACAGTACTAAGTACTAAAGGCTCAGTGGGCCGGTCACTTCTCCATCTCGGCTGGCGGCGACCTGCGGATCCACTTGCAGTGGGTGACAAAGGGGCATGAGGTCGTGGTGGTGGCCGTGGGAACTCACTCCCAGCTCTACCGCTGATTCAACCCCAACCGGCTGGGGACTACTCAACCTCACTTGCGGGGGGGGGTCTAGGACATAGACTCGGGTTCGGCAAACGCCTATCGATAAGCGCTAGCTTTCACGGTTACGGTCCTTGCCCGATGGCGAGCCGGGACCCCCGTCAAAGGCGTGATGGGCGGATTGGAGCCCGATCAAGGAGGATTCATGAAACACAATCGGTTCGTGGCTTGGCTAGCTGGGACAGCTTTGGCGATCGGCATGGTGGGGGGTGGGTTACCCCAGCTTGACGCCGCGCAGGCACTGCCGGCCGGAGAGTCGCTGTTCGGCTGGACCTGGGCCCCCCACCGGGACGCCGCCACGGCGGGCGGCAACACTGAGCGGCTGTGGGCCAACCTGGCGTCCCACACCTCGCATGTGAAGTTCTCCAGTGCCGGCAACTACATCAAGTTCAACGCCGTGCCGTTTGGCGCTACAGCGCCAACATCGCTGCAATTGCTGGTGCGTGGTGGCGGCAACAACATGACATTCACGGTGTTGGCAGCAGATGCAGGGGCGGACAAATCCACCGCTGTTGAACTGGGCAACGCGCTGCTGACCTTCGCCAACACGGAGCATGCTCCGATGCGCGTGCTCACCATCGACCTGACCCAGAACCTGGATACTCTGACCGGAGACAAGGACATCTACCTGGAATGCGTCAGCGGGTCCGACGCCAAGGTGTCCTATGTCCAACTGCTGCCCAACGGGCGCACCTCGGGCTACGAACTGTTCCGGCTGATCTACTACGCCGAGGGCATCAATCTGGGCAACATGGCGGCCGGCACCGCCCTGACCACTTTCAGCAGCACGCTGGCGGACGCCAAGACGCTGCTGGCCTCGGACTACACCGAGGCCGGCCTGGCCGCCATGATCACGTCGCTGAAGAGCGCCATCGGCGGCCTTGAATCGACCGCCACCACGCTTGCGGCGATGCCGCTGACCATCGACGTAGGGGCCACCACGCCGGCCGATTCGCTGGCCGCGGACCAGGCCTACACCACCACCAGCGGGTACGGCTACACGGGTGAAGGGCAGACCTACAGCACCGCCACCACCATCACGGGTGATGGCGCCGATCTTTATCCCTCGGCCATGAAGACGACCAGGCTCTTGGGGTCCGGTAGTTCCAGCCCCAAGGCCGTCCAGTATCAGTTTGACGTGGACCCCGGCTTCTACACGGTCAAGCTCTACTTCTCAGAGAACGTCAATGCCAGCCAGGACCGGTCTTGGTGGATCAACGTCAACGGTGACGAAAAGGCCGACTCGTACAACGCCAGGACGGCCGGCGGCGGCCAGTACAAGGGCAGCTCGCAGACCTATACCGATGTCGACGCCAGCGGCGGCTGGATCAACGTCCTGACCGGCGCGCTGCCGCTGGCCGTGGTGGAGATCACCCAGCAGGCGCCTCCCACACCGGCCGATCCGAACACGATCTATGTCAATGCGGCCACCGGTTCTGACAC
>JAISTN010000286.1 GCA_031272565.1 Bifidobacteriaceae bacterium | reverse complement strand
CCGCAAGTCGAAGCGCGCCAAGCGCCAAGAGTTCGAGCAGGCCGATGCCCCGTTGTTGGGCGGCGTGCGGGTCCCCAAGGGCGATGGCACCACCCCGGTGCGGCTGCGCCGTGGTGCCTCGCTGACGGACTTTGGCGACAAGATTGGTGCCAACCCGGCCGCTTTGGTGACGGTCTTGTTCAACTTGGGCGAGATGGCCACGGCCACGCAGTCCCTCGATGAAGACACCATGGGCACCCTGGGTGCCGAACTGGGCTACGTGGTTGAGATCGTGTCGCCGGAAGACGAGGACCGCGAACTGCTGGATTCGTTCGACATTGACCTGCAAGCCGAACTGGACGCGGAAGGGGACGAGGATCTGGAGCCCCGTCCGCCGGTGGTGACCGTCATGGGTCATGTCGACCACGGCAAGACCAAACTGTTGGACGCCATCCGGCACACCCGGGTGGTGGAAGGCGAACACGGCGGCATCACCCAGCACATTGGTGCCTACCAGGTGCTGACGGACCACGAGGGCGAACAACGCGCCATCACGTTCATCGACACGCCCGGCCATGAGGCGTTCACGGCCATGCGTGCCCGCGGCGCCCAGGTGACCGACATTGCCATTCTGGTGGTGGCGGCCGATGACGGCGTGATGCCCCAGACCATTGAGGCCTTGAACCACGCCCAGGCGGCCGATGTGCCCATCGTGGTGGCGGTCAACAAGATCGACGTGGACGGCGCCAACCCGCAGAAGATCCGGGCGCAACTGACCGAATACAACCTGGTGGCCGAGGAATATGGCGGCCAAACCATGTTTGTGGATGTCAGCGCCAAACAGCGGATCGGCATCGAGGACCTGTTGGAGGCCGTCCTGCTGACGGCCGACGCGGGCCTGGACCTGCGGGCCAACCCGAACAAGGACGCCCGTGGTGTGGCCATCGAAGCCAATCTGGACAAGGGCCGCGGCGCCATGGTGACAGCGCTGGTGCAATCCGGCACGTTGCGGGTGGGGGACGCCATCGTGGCGGGCACTGCCCACGGCCGGGTGCGGGCCATGTTCGACGAGACGGGCGAAACGGTGACGGAGGCGTTGCCCTCGCGCCCGGTGCTGTTTTTTGCCAGGACGTCGGGGCCGCGGGCCGGCGACACCTCCGGGGTGCCGCGGCACGACCGCACCGCGCGGCAGATCGCGGAGAAGCGCGAGGCGGCGGAACGGGCCGCCACGCTGGCCAAACGCCGCAAGCGGATCTCCCTGGAGGACTTCACCAAGGCCCTGGAACTGGGCAAGGTGGAGACCCTCAACCTGGTCATCAAGGGCGACGTCTCCGGTTCGGTCGAGGCGTTGGAAGACTCGCTGTTGCAGATCGACGTGGGCGAGGGCGTGGCCCTGCGGGTGATCCACCGCGGCGTGGGCGCCATCACCCAGAACGACGTCAACCTGGCGGGTGTGGACAACGCCATCATCATCGGCTTCAACGTCCGGTTCGCGGAACGGGTGGAGGACTTGGCTGAACGCGAGGGCGTCGACGTGCGCTTCTATTCGGTCATCTACCAGGCGATTGATGATGTCGAGGCGGCCTTGAAGGGTCTGCTCAAGCCGGAGTTCGAAGAGGTCCGCCTGGGCACGGCCGAGGTGCGTGAAGTGTTCCATTCGTCCAAGTTCGGCAATATTGCCGGCTGCCTGGTGCGTTCCGGCCTGATTCACCGCGGCAACAAGGTGCGCGTCCTGCGGCAGGGCACGGTGTTGGGCGAGGGCCTGACCATCGAGTCGCTGCGCCGTTTCAAGGACGATGTCACTGAGGTGCGTGATGGCTACGAGTGCGGCATCGGCCTGGGGTCGTTCAACGACATCAAGGTGGACGATGTGATCGAGACCTATGAGGTGCGCGAAAAGGAGCGCGTCTGATGGCCGAATCACCCCGGCAGCGGCGCGTGGCGGACCGCATCCGCGAGGTGGTGGCCCAGATGGCGGGGGGCCGGATCAAGGACCCCCGCCTGGGTTTCATCACGGTGACGGAGGTCCGTGTGACGGGCGATCTGCACCACGCCACCGTTTTCTATACGGTGCTGGGCGATGAGGCGGCGGCGGAAGCCACGGCTGCGGCGTTGAATTCGGCCAAGGGCCTGATCCGGTCCGAGGTGGGCAAGGTGCTGGGTTTGCGTTTGACGCCGTCACTGGACTTCCAGTTGGACCAGTTGCCTGCCGGGGCCCACCGGATCGAGGAGGCTTTGGCTCGGGCGGCGGCCCGCGATGCCGAGTTGGCGGCGCGGGCGGCGGGTGCCCAGTATGCGGGCGAGGCCGATCCGTACCGGCGCCCGGCTGAGGCTGAGGGTGACGCCGACGTGGACGATGACGCCGGTGCCGGCCTGGCCCGTGGTCGGTTCTACTTCGGCGATGGCGCCCCCCAGCGGGCTGACGGGCCAGCGGCGGGCGGCGGCGATGACGTGGCCTGATGGCCTGGTCATTGCCGACAAACCGGCCGGCTTGACGTCGCATGACTTGGTCGGCCGGGTGCGGCGGCTGGCCGGTACCCGCCGGGTGGGCCACGCCGGCACCTTAGATCCGATGGCCACCGGCGTGCTGGTCCTGGGGCTGGGCCGGGCCACCCGTTTGCTGACCTACCTGGTGGGGTGCGACAAGGCTTACGCGGGCACCATCCGCTTGGGTGCCACCACTGTGACCGACGATGCCGAAGGCACGATCTTGACCTCCCCGGGGGCGCGCGGGTTGGAGGCGGCGGCCGTGCGGGCCGCCATGACCGGCCTGACCGGGCCCATCCAACAGGTGCCTTCGGCCGTGTCCGCCATCAAGGTGAATGGACAGCGGGCCTACGCCCGGGTGCGGGCCGGGCAGGCCGTGGAGTTACCGCCCAGTGCGGTTGAGGTCAGCCGCTTCGATCTGGTGGCGGCGCGGCCGGTTGGCGAGTTCTTGGACCTTGATGTCGAGGTGGAGTGTTCTTCCGGCACCTACATCCGGGCATTGGCCCGGGACTTGGGTGCCACCCTGGGGGTGGGAGGCCACCTGACGGCCTTGCGGCGCCGCCGGGTGGGGCCCTATGACGAGGACCAGGCGCGCGACATCGGCGGCCTGAGCGAGGCCGATGTCCTGCCGCTGGCGCAGGCGGCCGCGGCCCGCTTCCCGGTGCGGTGGCTGACGGCGCTGGAGGCGGTGGCGTTGTCCCA
>JAISTN010000227.1 GCA_031272565.1 Bifidobacteriaceae bacterium | reverse complement strand
CAAACCGGCCCGCCCGGTGCCTACGGCCCGCCCGCCACCAAACGCCGCCACCCCGTGCGGCGCACCCTGGTGACGCTGCTCATCATCTGCCTGTTGCTGGCCGCCTACCCGCTCGGTTTGGGCCTCTGGGCCAACTCCAAAATCCAGCGGCTTGATGTGATTTCTGACACAGCCGACACCCCCGGTAGGACCTACCTGATAGCCGGTTCGGACCTGCGCGGTTCAGGCGGCGTGAATGACCCCACCGAGGGCGCCCGCACCGACACCATCATGCTGCTGCACGTCGCCACCAACGGCCAGGCTTACCTGATTTCAATCCCGCGTGACACCTACGCCGAAATTCCCGGCTACAGCCCCAACAAAATCAACGCCGCCTACGCCTTTGGCGGGCCAGAACTGCTGATCCAAACGGTGGAAAAACTAACCCAACTGCACATCGACCATTACGTGGAAGTCGGCTTCGGGTCGGTCACGGAGTTGGTTGACGCCGTGGGTGGCGTTGAACTCTGCCTGGACCAGGACGTGGATGACCAGAAGTCGCACCTGGTCTGGGAAGCGGGCTGCCACCTGGCCGACGGCACCACGGCGCTGGCCTTCTCCCGTATGCGGTACTCCGATCCGCTGGGCGACATCGGGCGCATCGCCCGCCAGCGCCAGGTGGTCAGCGCCGTCATGAAAAAGGCCATCACGCCCAAGAATCTGCTTTGGCCCCCCAACCAAATCGATCTGATCGAAGCCGGCACCGGCGCCCTGACGGTGGACAAGTCAACCAACATCATCACCCTGGGCCGTATGCTGCTGGATTTCCGGAAAGCGACCGGCCCGGAAGGCATTCAGGGTGTCCCCACCATTGCCACCACCGACTATGAACCGGGCGGGATAGGCTCGGCCATTTTGCTGGACCCGGACGCCTCCGCGGCGGATTTCAAGGCCATCGCGGACGGCACCTGGGAGGGCAACCAGGCGGACGGCGCGGCGGACTGATCTCCACGATATCTCCACTCCCTGCACCCACCCAGTCCCCCAAACCACTCAGGAACAGGCTTTAGACTGCCGGTGGCATGTCGCCAACCACCCCCGCCCAGTGAAGAAAGGACCGATTGGTGCAACCCCAACACGCCGCCCGCGGGTGGGACGGCGGCCCGCGTCACCGGCGCAAGATCTACCGGCACCGGGCTGTCAAGGTGATTGGCACCATCATGGTGTCGGTCATGCTGGCGGGTTTCACGGCGGTGGGCGAACGGGTCCGGCAACTGAACGCCAACATCGAGGTGCTCGACGCCGAATCCCTGCTGACGGCCCGGCCGGACACCCGGTCCACCACCACGGCGGAGGCCGCCCCCGGCGATCCGTTTGGCGGGCGGGCAGTCAACATTGCGATCATCGGTTCGGATTCGCGCGAAGGCGACAACGCCCAGTTCACCACCGACAATCCCGGCTCAGTGCTGAACGACGTCAACATGATTGCCCACATCTCGGCCGACCGCACCCGGGTCGACATCGTCGCCATCCCGCGTGACACCCAGGTGCCGCTGCCGGCCTGCCAGTTGCCCAACGGTCAGATTTCCGGCGCCGAATCGAAGGCCGCCATCAACTCCGCCTTCGGCAAGGGTTCAGGCTTTGACCCAGAGCAAACTCTGGAAGGCGTGGCCTGCGTCATGGCCGCGCTGGAGGCCAACACCGGCGTCTACCTGGACGGCTTCATCCTGGTGGACTTCGCCGGCTTTGCCGGCATGGTAGACGGCCTGGGCGGCGTCGACATTTGCGTGCCCTACCGGATCGAATCGCCTAACACCCGGCTCTACATTGACGCCGGGTTGCAGCACATGGACGGCACCACCGCGTTGGCCTACGCCCGGACCCGCAAGGGCACCGCGGACGGCCACGCCATGGATGGGTCAGACTTGAGGCGCATCAACCGCCAACAGCAGTTGATTGGCGCGGTCATCAACCAGGTCTTGAGTTCGGGCGACTTGAGTTCGCTGCCCAAGCTGAACAGCTTCGCCACCGCCGCCACCCAGTCCCTCACCACCAGCCCGGCGTTGGGTTCGGTCCAGGCACTGGCCGGTCTGGCTTATTCGCTGCGCAACATCAACATGGACCGGGTGTCGCTGATGATGGTGCCGGTGGTGGACGCTGGCGATGGCGTCCACGTCCGCTTGGCGGCTTCCGCCGGCGCGGGCGGCTACAGCGCCCAGGACGTGTTCGATGCCTTGGCCACCGACAGCCCGGTGCCCGGCACCACCGCTTACAAGCTGGCTCACCCGGACCCGGCCGCCACCGAAACGTCCGAGGCCTCGGATGGGTCCGATGAATCCGGGGAGGCGTCCGATGAGGTCTACCAGGCCAGCGGCGTCCAGGCCTCGGTGGAGACGGCCTACGACCCGGTCCAGGTGACCAGCAGCGGTGCCACCCAGGGCCCCAGCACTGGGGCCTCGGCCGATCCGGCCCCGGACGATGGCGTGGTGACCGGCTCCAACGCGCCGGTGACGTGCGAAGTGGGCGACTGGGGCGACAGCTACTAAGCCCGGATCCTGTTGGGCGCTGAACTGGCCTAACGCAGGCGGTGCAGGGCCCGGGTCAAATCCGCCACCGCGTCCTGGTAGGCGGTCGGGTCGACCTCCCGCGCCTTACCGTGGGCGCCGCGAGCCAGGTCCCTCAGGCCGTCCAGCGAATCGCCCAGGGCGTCCGCCTTCAGTTCTTGCGGCAGGTCACCCCCGCCCAGCTTCATGCGCTCTGCCAGCATTGACCAGCCCTCGGCTGCGCTGGCAAAGATCCGGGCCTGGCCGGCCGCCTCGCCGGCATCCCGGGCCAGGCGGGTCAAGCTGGCGGCGGACCTGGCCGAGCCCATCGCCATGGCCGGCCCCAGGACACCCAGCGCCGCCGCCAGGGAGGTCAGGACAGGCAAGTCTTGGCCGGATGAGGCCGTCTCCATGACGGCCTGGGTCAACAGCCGGGCAATAGCCAGCAAGGAGCGCTGTTCCAGCACCAGCGACTGGCACTGTTCCACGCCCTGCGCCAAGGCCCCCAGGCGGACGGTGGCCGCCTCGGCCGCGAATGACACCCGGCCCGCCACCGTCAGGGCGCTGGCGCTGGCGCCGGCTCCGCGGGCGGCCTGCGCGGCCTGGGCGGCCGCTTCACCCATCGCCTCGCCCCGGGCGGTCAGGCCACGGGCGCCAAGCACCAGGGTGGTGGTCAGGTCGAACAGCCGGTCCTGGGCGGCGGTTTGGCCGTCGATCCGAGTGGCCAGTTCCTCGACGACTTCCCAGACCACCGCCAGCGGGCCCACCGAAGGCTGCTCGTAGCGGACCTCACGCATCAGGGTTTCGGCCGGGATGGCGGTGTTGGTCAGGTCGCGGTAGCCGCTGAAGCCCAGGTCCAGGATCCGTTCCACCATGGCCTTGGCGCCGGCGTTGGTGGCGCTGCGGCGGCTGGAACCCGCCTCGATGGCGGCCCGTTCTACGGCGGCCACCTCGTCATAGATCGGCTCCAGGGTGCGAACGTAGTCTTCCCGCATCGGGATGACCCCCACCATGACGCGCGAGGTGGCGGTGGCGACTTCCGCCACCGCTAGCCAGGGTGCGCCCCCGGCGGCGTCCGCCAAGCGCAGGTAGCCGCCGGAGGCTTCCGCCTCCGCCAACTCCCGGTCGATCAGCGCATACAGGCCGCGCGGCATGTCTGGC
>JAISTN010000190.1 GCA_031272565.1 Bifidobacteriaceae bacterium | reverse complement strand
CCCTGACCGCGGACGAGATTGCCCGGGCGGCCGAGTTCTTCAGCTTTGGCACCAACGACCTGACCCAGACCACTTGGGGCTTCTCACGCGATGACGTGGAGGGCAAGTTCTTCGCCGAGTACATCGCCAACGGCATCTTCCAGGTGTCGCCGTTCGAGTCGATCGATCAGCGTGGCGTGGGCCAGTTGGTCCAGTTGGCGGTGGAGAAGGGCCGCTCGACCCGGCCGGAGATTGGCCTGGGTGTTTGCGGGGAGCACGGCGGCGACCCGGAGTCGATCCACTTCTTCAACAAGGTGGGCCTGAACTACGTGTCCTGCTCGCCCTTCCGCGTGCCGATTGCCCGGCTGGAAGCCGGCCGCGCCGCGGTTGAGGCGGAAGGTTCCGCCACGGCCTAGCCGCTCGGGGTTCACCACCCTGATTGCATCACGTCCGGCCCCGTCCTCCACTCAAGGAGGGCGGGGCCGGCTGCTGTCACGAGCCGGGGCAAGGCGCGGCGGGTGGCCTGCCACGCCGAACGGGCGCCATCGGGCACAAAGCCCCGCCACTTGGTCTAGGAGCGACTTCGCCCAAGCTGCCACCCAGATCCTGGGGGGCTAGTTGCGGGTGAAAAGGCGGCCCGTGACCACAGTGATGAACGAATCGAGGCTGATCGGCAGTTCCTGCAGGTGCCAGTCTTGTGGGGCGCGGTACCAGGTCAGGGCATTCGGATCCGGCGTGTCGTCCTCATCGGCTGCCACCAGGGCCTCGATCCAGCGGTCCCAGCCGCCCAGCACAATCGAATAGGGCAGGATCTCGGAGCCTTCCGCCAGTGCCCTCGCGGCCGGCAGCTTAGGCGGGGCCGTGTGGAGTTGCCGGGACAGCTCTGACAGGCCGGCCAGCATCGAGGCGCCCCTGGTTGTCAGCACCGGCTTGTCGTCCGCGATCAACAGGCCCGTCAGGGCCACGGCGATCAAGGCCGGGCCCAGCAGCGCCCAGGTGGTCAGCCAGATCAGCAAGCCGGTGGCCGCCACACAGGCGCCCAGCGCCGCCCAGGCCAGCAGCGTCCACGGGTTGCGGGCGGCCGGATGACGCGAGAACCAGCCCCTGTTCACCACCAACTGGTAAAGCGATTCTTGGACCTGCCCGATGGCGCTCCCCACCGCGGCCGTCAGGCCACTGACCGTCTGGGCAGTACCTTCAGGGGCGATGGCGTCCAGCAGCAGCCGCTCGTATTCGGCTAGATCATCAGGTGAATCCAGCCGGGTCAGGGACCAGTCTGGTAGGGCGCTGGCCGAGGTGCGGGGCAACTGGGTGATCAGCAGGTGTCCGCGTTGGGCCAAGTCCAGGACAGTTGCCAGCACATCCGAAGGGTCGACCGACTGGTCGATCAATGTGCCCATGACGCCTGGCCGCACCGTCAGGTCAAGCAGGGTGAAGTCGACTTGGCCCTGGCTGTCCATGACTACCTCGGCGATCCGGGCGGGCTTGGCGGCGGCGTAACGCCGCCGCCGGGCATTGGCCAAGCCAAACAGCGCCAGGCAGCCCAGAACCGCGATGGCCAGCGCCGCCCCGATCTGGCCCCAGCCGAAGCCGAACGCCCGGCCCAGTGACCACACCTTGCCGTAGGTGGCCGTGACCGGCACCGCGCCGGCTTCGAGCAGGGCGGCCGGAATGACGACATCGCCGACCGCCCTGGGGCCATCACTGAAACTCAACCCCAAGGTGCCGTGCAGGCCGCCGCTGAAGAGACCGCAGTTGACGGTGGCACTGGGGGCGCCCGCCGTGCACAGGTAGTCCACCACCGCGGTGGGCGGCAGGGTGATCTGTCCGGTCACCTCGGTGACGCCCATCTCCAGGCCCTGCAGCACTGGCCAGGCGAATCTGATGCCGGCCGGATCCTGGGCCGTGGTGCCGGTGACGGTGTAGGACAACTCGACCGGCGCGGTGGTGCCGCCGGTGGCGATCGACACCGTGGTGTAGCGGCCGCCATCGTCCACCGTGGTGGTAAGTCCGTTGCCGCCGGCGGTGGCGGACACCTGGGTGATGGTGTAGAGCCGGCTGGTGCCGTCGCCTTGGTCCACCGTGGTCTCAAAGTGCTGGGTCAAGGTGGCGGGTGCCGGTTCAGCAAAGCTGAAGGTGGCGGTGAGGGTCAAGACGCCGTCCGCGTTCAGTTCGCCGGCCACGTCCAGGCTGGCCACCGTGATGTCGCTGGCCGCGGCCGCCGTGGCCACACCAAGTGTCGTCAAGGTGGCCAGACAGGCGGCCACTGCCCCCAGGCAGCGGCGGCGGAGTAAAGCTGGCGAGTGTGGGCCCATGCCGTAACGGTAGTGGTTCAGCGGGGGCGCAGGTGACGCAAAGGGCCCGGTTTGGCGGCAGTTTTTCGCATCAAAGTGGGTTGTCGGTCCGGTATGACCGACCGGGCGGGCCTCTAAGTTAGTGGTGTGAGTCAGCCCCAATGGCCTCAGGCCGGTGGCCAAGCCCCCTGGCCGGCTGCGCCGCGGGCGGGTTACGCGCCGCCGGCCCGCCCTACCGCCGGGTTTGGGCAGGGTCCCGCCCGGCCGGGCTGGCAGGTACCCGCGGCGCCGCTGGGGGCCATCCAGGCCGTGCCCCTGGCTCCTGTCCCACAGCCCCCGGCCGCTCAGGCGGTCCAGCCGGGCCAGGTGCCGGGCATGGCGTTGCCGTCGCAGCTCACAGCGTCTGCGTTGCAACCCCGCCTGCCGGGGCAGCCGCCCGTACCCCGGGTGCCGGTGGGGCGCCAACCGGTGGTGGGTTACCAGCCCCAAGGCTACGGTCCGTACGTTTATCAACCCCAAGGCTATGGGTCGTACGGCTACCAGCCGGGCTGGGGCGCCCCGCCCAAACGGCGCAGCCGGTCGCTGGTGACGGCCGCCCTAGTGGGCGGGCTGCTGCTGGCCCTGGGGGGCGGCATCGTGAGCAAGGCCGTGTCTGG
>JAISTN010000170.1 GCA_031272565.1 Bifidobacteriaceae bacterium | reverse complement strand
GGAGATCCGGGCGCCACTCATTGCCTCTACCGCCTCAACGTACTTCTGGGCGTTGAGCGGCAACTGCCTAAAGGAGCGCGCGCCCGTGATGTCCTCGTCCCAGCCCTCCAGGTACTCATAGACCGGCTGGGCGTGGTGAATGTCGCTCTGCGACACCGGCAGTTCATCGAAACGCTGGCCGTCCACGTCATAGGCCACACAGACCGGCACCTTGTCCCAGCCGGTCAGCACGTCCAGTTTGGTCAGCACAAAATCCGTCACGCCGTTGATGCGGGCGGCGTAGCGGGCCACCACCGCGTCATACCAGCCGCAGCGCCGCGGCCGTCCCGTGGTGACGCCATATTCGTGGCCGATCTCCCGCAGCCGCTCCCCGTCCAGGTCCAACAGTTCGGTGGTGAACGGCCCTGAACCGACCCGGGTGGCGTAGGCCTTGATGACGGCCACCACCCGGTCAATGCGGGTTGGCCCCACACCCGAACCGGTGCAGGCCCCGCCGGCCGTCGCGTTCGATGACGTGACGAAGGGGTAGGTGCCGTGATCGACATCGAGCATCGTGGCTTGGCCGCCCTCAAACAGAACCGTGGCGCCATCATCCAACGCCTTGTTCAGCAGGGCCGCCGTGTCTGTCACCATGGGCCGCAGCCGGTCCGCGTAGGCTTCCAGTTCCTGGACCACCTCATCCACTTCGATGGCCCGGCGGTTGTAGACCTTGACCAGCAGGTGGTTCTTCTGCATCAAGGCGCCCTCCACCTTTTGACGCAGAATCGAAGCGTCGAACAGGTCCTGGACGCGGATGCCCACCCGGGTCATCTTGTCGGCGTAGGTGGGGCCAATCCCCCGGCCCGTGGTGCCGATTTGCCGCTTGCCCAAGAACCGTTCCGTCACCTTGTCCATGGTCCGGTTGTAGGACGGGATGACGTGGGCGTTGGCGCTGACCACCAGACGCGAGGTGTCCACCCCGCGGGCCTCAATGGCACTCAGTTCCTTGAACAGCACCTCCAGGTCAACCACCACGCCGTTGGCGATCACCGGCACCACGCCCGGCGTCAAGATGCCGCTGGGCAACAGGTGCAGGGCGTAGGTTTGGCCGCCAATCACCACCGTGTGGCCGGCGTTGTTGCCGCCGTTGAACTTGACCACGTAGTCAACGTCCTGGCCCAACAGGTCTGTGGCCTTGCCTTTGCCCTCGTCGCCCCACTGGGCGCCCACAAGCACTATGCCTGGCATGGCTTCCTCCTGCGATTGATCGGGGACTGGCACGGGGCGCGGCGCGGGGTGGTGCACCACGCACCCCCAGAAGGTTATCGGATTGCGTCTGCCTTGGCGCGGGCCGCGGCCCGGAGCAGTTGCCTGGACCGTCTGAGACAATGCCAGGGTGTCTGTCGGTGTCTGGGCCGTACGCGGCAACCTGGTGTTGCCCGGCCAAGAAGGCGTCACCCCCGGTGTGGTGGTGGTTGAAGGTGAACGGATTGTCTGGGCGGGTGAAAACTCCGCCATGGTGCCCGATGCCGTTCGCGGGGCAGCGGCCGGTGCCCGGCCTTGGGACGGCTACATTTTGCCCGGCCTGGTCGACCTGCACTGCCACGGCGGGGGCGGCCAGTCCTTCCCCGATGCGGCCACCCCCGCAGACGCACTAGCGGCGATCATGGAGCACCGGCGGCACGGCACCACTTCCCTGGTGGCCTCGCTGGTGACGGACACCCCGGACGTGTTGTTGCGGCAAACCGGCCTGCTGGCCAAGCTGGCGGCAGCCGGGGAACTGGCCGGTATCCACTTGGAGGGCCCGTTCTTGTCGCCGGCCCGCTGCGGCGCGCAAGACCCCACCAAGATGCAGGCGCCATCGGCGGACTTGGTGCGGCAGGTGGCCCAGGCCGGCCAAGGGCACTTTGCCACCATGACCTTGGCGCCGGAGGTGCTGGGCGGGGCCGGGGCGCCCCCGGCTGGCGACGAGCCGGTCACCCAAGCCTTGGCGCAGGTGGGGGCGGTGCCCTCGTTTGGGCACACCGATGGTTCGGCCGGCCAGATGGCGTGGGCCTGCGCCGCGGCGCGCGACGCCTTAGGGCGGGCTGCCAGGGACGGCCGGGCCCGGTCGCTGCGACCTACCGTGACCCATCTGTTCAACGGCATGCGGCCGGTGCATCACCGCGACCCAGGGCCGGTCTTGGAAGCCCTGGCGCAAGCGGCGGACGGGCTGGTGGTAGTGGAGTTGATCGCCGATGGCGTCCACCTGGATCCGGACACCGTGAGCGAGGTCTTCCGCCTGGCGGCGCCCGGCGCGGTCGCGTTGGTGACCGACGCCATGGCGGCGGCCGGCATGGCGGACGGCTCCTATCAGCTTGGCCCGATGGCCGTGACGGTGGCCGGTGGGGTGGCCCGCCTGGCGGGCGGCAACTCCATCGCGGGCGGCACCGCGCACCTGATCGACGTGGTGCGGTCCGCCTTGGAGTTGGCCGGCGTGCCTTTGGCGCAGGCCGTCCAGGCGGCCTCGTTGACGCCCGCCCAGGTGTTGGGGATCGACGCCCAAGTGGGCTCGCTGGCCGGCGGCCGGCGGGCCGATCTGGTGCTGACCGACGCCGGCCTGCACCCCGTGGAGGTCTACCGCGCCGGCAATCTGGTCACCTGACCCGGCTGGGCGCGAAACCTACGCTTGATGCCCGGTTGGACTGGCACGGCTAGCCGGTTTCGATGATGACCGCGTGGGGCCGGGTGGCCGGCAGCCAAGCTGGCCGCTGGGTAGCTTGGCGCAAGGCCTGCTGCGCCAGGTCGATGCGTAAGAACAAAATGTGTGGATCAAGCGGTGAGGTGACAAAACCGAACCGGCGGTAGAAGGCGGCCGCGGTTTCGTCAAGCGCGTGGACCAGAACCGTCCGCACCGCTACCGCTTCATTAGCCAACAGCACCCTGAGTAGCGCGTCCTTCAACAGGCTGACCCCAAGGCCGCGGCCCTGGTGCAACCGGTCCACCGCCAGGCGGCCCAGCAAGACGGCCGGAATCGGCTCAGGCATGTTGCGCTTGATTGATCCAGGAGCTTGTTCAAGCCTGACCGATGAAGCCGCCAAGCTGTAGAAGCCGGCCACCGTGGGCGACTCCTTGACGGTACTGACAATGGTGCGCGAGGCTCCCGAAGCCTGGTTTTTGAGGGCACGGGTCTTCAACCACCGATCCAGCTCTGGACGCCCAGAGGAAAAACCGGTGACGTCATGGCCGGCGGCCAGGAGTTCTTGCGGCCCGTATTGTCCTCTCACGGCATGAAGATGGACGGACGGGCGAACAAGTCAACCAGCCCCTGAGGCGGCTCCGCCGGCGCCTCAAGCGCAGCCATGAACTGGTCCCATTCGGCCGCCGTGACGCTGAACACGGGTTGGTCAGCTAGCACCGTGGCCGCCTGGTCAGTCAAGGTTTCGACCGCAAACTCGGTGACGGTTTGCCCCAGCACCTGGGCGGCCAGTTCAACCGAGGCCTTTTGGCTGTCGGTCATGCGCAGCGCCAGGCGGGCGTTCTTGGTGACTGTCCTCATGCGTTTAGTGTACGCCTGATCGGCGTACGTGAAGAGCCAA
>JAISTN010000138.1 GCA_031272565.1 Bifidobacteriaceae bacterium | reverse complement strand
CGCAGATGGCGCCGGGCCGCCGCCGCCAACTCGGCCGGCTGGTCCGTGATATCCGCCGGGGCGGCCGTGCCGTACAGGCCCATTTCACGCAGGAAGATCTCCCTGATCTCCGCCCGGTTGCGGTGGATGGCCGGGACCAGCACGTGGCTGGGCCGGTCGTGGCCCAATTGGACAATCAGCTCCGCCAGGTCGGTTTCCCAGGCGGCGATGCCGGCCGCTTCCAGAGCCTCGTTCAGGTCGGTTTCCTGGGTCACCATCGACTTGATCTTGACCACTTCGCTGACGCCGGTCTGCCGCACCAGGTCAACCACAATCCGGTTGGCCTCCGCCGCGTCCCGGGCCCAGTGCACTTGGGCGCCGGCCTTGGTCAGGTTGGCCTCCGCTTGGAGCAGATACTGGTCCAGGTGCCGGTGGGCCCGGTCCTTGATGGCGGCGGCGGCCGCCCGCAAGGCTTCCCATTCCGGTACCTCGTCTGCCCGGGCAGCCCGCTTGGCCCGGATAGTGGCAGTGGCTCGCAGCAGGTTGGCCCGCTGCTGGGTGTTGCCCAGTTCGCGCTTGGCGGCAGCCGGGAAGGCCGGGCTGTCCTCCAGTTTGCCTGGCGGCGGGGCCGGGGTTAGGCGGGGCTGGGCGGTGCCCGATGCCGCCCGCGCGGCGGTGGCCGGTTCGGTGGTGGTCATGACGCCTCCGTCCGGGCCAGGATCTGGGCTAGGTGGATCGGCTTGGCTTTAGCCCCTTGCCGGTGCAACACCCCGCCGATGTTCATCAGGCAGGCGTTGTCGCCTGCCACCACAAAGTCGGCCCCGCTGGCCACCACGGCCGCAGCCTTCTGCTGGCCCAGGGCGATGGACAGATCGGGGTTCTTGAGCGAGAAGGTGCCGCCAAAGCCGCAACAAGTGGCGGCATCGGGCAACTCCACCAGAGTCAGGCCCTTGACTCGTTGCAGCAGGCGCAGCGGCCGGTCCCCCACCTGCGCCACCCGGACCGAGTGGCAGGACGGATGGTAGGTGACAGTGTGCGGGAAGCTGGCGCCCACGTCTTCCACTTCCAAGACGTCGATCAGGAACTCACTCAAGTCATAGGTGGCCGCCACCACCCGCTCAACCTTCTCAGCCAAGGCCGGGTGGTCCTGGGCCAGCATCTGGTGCTGGTGGCGGACCGAACCGATACAGGAACCGGACGGGCCAACCACGTAGTCGTAGCCATCGAAGGCCTTGGCGTAAGCCTTGACCGTGTCCAGGCCGGCGTCAAAATAGCCAGTGTTGGTGAACATCTGGCCGCAGCAAGTCTGGGCGGTAGGGAATTCTACGCGGCAGCCCAGGCGTTCCAGCAGGCTGGCCACGGCGGCCGGGGTGCCCGGGAACAACAGATCGTTGATGCAGGTGGCGAACAGCCCCACCGTCAGGCCCTGACCTGGCCCCGCCATCACCCTCGCCTCGCTTCCAATCGTTCCGAACTGGTTCATGTGTCACAAACGGCCGCGGCAATGATGGTAAGCGCTCCGTGGCGTTCTCCGGCCGCCCTTGGCGGCCGGTGTACCCGGGAACAGCGCCATCACTGTCGTCTCGCTTCTAATCGCTAGTCGAAAGTATCCTAGTGTGAGGTGCCGGCAAAGTGCCGGGTGGCACCCTACTGACAAAGGAGTTGAACATGGGTGAACTGAAGCTCTATCGGAACTTCATCAACGGCGAGTTGAGGGCGGCCGATGGTGTCATCGAGGTGGAGAACCCGTATACCCAACAGATCATTGGCCTGGCCGCCAAGGGTGGAGTCGGCGAAGCCGAAGCCGCGCTGCAGGCCGCCAAGGCTGCCCAACCCGCGTGGGCCAAGCGGTCCGCTGTGGCCCGCGGTGAAGTGCTGAAGCAGTTCGCCCAGGTGATCCGCGACAACCGGGTCGAGTTGGCGGAACTGTTGATGCACGAACAGGCCAAGATCGCCCCCCTGGCCCAGGTCGAGATCGACGTCACCGCCACGTACTTCGACTACTACGCCGGCTGGGCCCGCATCTACGAGGGCGAGATCATCAACTCCGATGACCCACAGGAGAACATCTTCCTGTTCCAGAAGCCAATCGGCGTGGTGGTGGGCATCTGCCCGTGGAACTTCCCGTTCTTCGTCATGGCCCGCAAGGTGGCCCCCTCGCTGCTGGTGGGCTGCACCACGGTCCTCAAGCCGTCATCGACCACCCCCCTGACAACGCTGCGGTTCGCCGAGTTGATCGCTGACCTGGACCTGCCGCCGGGCGTGCTGAACTTCGTGGCCGGCGGCGGCGCCACCCTGGGCGACGCGCTGGTGCGCCACCCCATCACCGACATGGTGTCGCTGACCGGTTCGGTCGAGGCGGGCGTGGAGATCATCAAGGGTTCGGCCGAAAAGATCATGAAGACGTCGCTGGAACTGGGCGGCAAGGCGCCGGCCATCGTCTTCCCGGATGCCGACCTGGACCTGGCGGTCAAGGGCGTGACCGATTCGCGGCTGATCTTCTCCGGTCAGGTCTGCAACTGCGCCGAGCGGGCCTACGTGCACGCCAGCGTCTACGACGAGTTCGTGGCCAAGCTGAAGGCTTCGTTCGAGGCCGCGGTGCTGGACGACCCAGCCAAGCCTGGCGTCGCCTACTCCTCCCAGGTGGACAAGGCCCAACTGGAGAAGATCGCGGACATGGTGGAAAAGGCCAAGGCCGATGGCGCGGAGGTCGTGACCGGCGGCAAGGTGGCCGACAAGCCCACGGGCTACTTCTACGAGCCCACCATTGTGGTTGGGGCCGACCAGCAGTCGCAGATTGTCCAGAAGGAAGTCTTCGGCCCGGTGCTGCCCATCATCAAGTGGGACGACTACGACGAAGTCATCGCCATGGCCAACGACGTGGAGTATGGCCTGACCTCATCCGTCTTCACGCGCAACGTCTCCACCGTGATGCAGGCCATCAAGGACCTGAACTTCGGTGAGACCTACGTCAACCGGGAGCACTTCGAGGGCATCCAAGGCTTCCACGCCGGCTGGCGCAAGAGCGGCATTGGCGGCGCGGACGGCAAGCATGGCCTGTTCGAATACCTCCAGTCGCAGGTGGCGTACATCCGCTACTGACCAATAGTTGTCAGCGGCCCGCCCTGGGGTCACCTACCTCTCCCCCGGGGCGGGCCGCTGCTTTGCGCCCGGGGTCCCACGAACCGCTACAAGGACTGGCTGGCCATGGGGTTGATCCCAACCTGAGGCGGTTCATCCGCCAGCCAGTCCGGAGTCCTGCGGGCTCTAGCCTAGGTTTTCGCGGCGGCGGACCCAGGCCACCACGCGGTAGGTGATGGGCAGCAGCAGCACCTCGACCAGGCACTTATAGACGTAGCCCAGCGCCAGGTAGCCCCAGAACTGCCCGCCCGTGATGACGCCGTAGAAGGCGATGGTGCAGAACACCACCGTGTCGGCCGCCTCGCCCACGGCGGTGGAACCAAGCAACCGCACCCACAAGGCCTTGCCCCGGGTCGCCTTCTTGATCACGCCCATGAACCAGGCGTTCAGCAGTTGGCCGGCCAGGTAGCCCGCCAAGGAGGCGCCCACAATCCGCGGTACCACGCCCAAGGTCTGTTCGTAGGCCGCCTGGCCTTCCCAGTTGGCGGCCGGCGGCACCACCTGCACCAGCCAGAACACCCCACTGGCCAGCGCCGAGCAGGCAAACCCGGTGATGATCGCCCGCCTGGCGGCCTTGAACCCAAACACTTCCGCCAGGACATCACCGATGATGTAGGTCAGGGGGAACAGGAACGCACCGCCATCGAAGGTGACGTCCCAGTGATGCCCGCCAATGGTGACAGTGCCGGGCCCAAAGAGTTTGACCGCGGCCACGTTGGAGATCACCAACAGGGCACAGAACAGCGCCACCAGGATGGGGAACGTCCCGGCGGCGGCGCGGGGCACCGGGGCACGGTTGGTCTGAGAGGTGGGGTCAGCGAGTGGCACCGTCCAATCATGCCCGATGTCGCCCGCGGTTGTCTGGCCACTGGTCCGGCCAGGTGGCCGTTCGGCTCGGGTATCTTGTCTGGGTGGCGGAAAAACGCCCAGCGGGCTCCATTTCTTTGATCCAGGTCTTGGCTAGCGCCTTCGCGGCCGTGACCTCGACCGTCGCCATGTCCTACCTGGGGGTCGCCGGCACCGTGGTGGGCGCCGCCCTGGCTTCCGTCATCACCGTGGTGGGCAACTACCTCTATTCACGCTTCTTGCACCGCAGCCACCAGGCGGTCAAGGTGTTGGCCCAAAAGGGCGTCGACCTGGCCAAGACCGGGGTTGGGTCCAATGCGGCCGAGGCCAAGGACTCTGAAGCCCAGGCCACCGAAACCCAGGCGGCCGGTGCCGAGATTCCCGAGCCGGCCGGCGCCGCCACTGCCACGGCTGGGGCGGCTTCGGTGGCGGCGGTCGCCGCCGCCAGGGCTGGGGCCCATGCCGCCCCGGGTGCGGCCACCTTGGAGTTCGAGCCGATCGCCGAGCCGATCGCCTCGCCGGAAGGCGACGCTCCCGCCGGCGAAGGCTCGGCTGAGACCGCCCAAGACAACCAGGACGAAGAGTCCCCCGGCAGCCTCGATGACGGCACCTGGTGGCGGTCCATCACCACCAAGTACGGCACCAAGAAGGCGCTCATCGCCGTGGGGCTCGCGGTCTTCCTCATGATCATGGGGGTCATCACGGTGACCGAACTGATCATTGGCCGGCCGCTGTCAGATGAGTTGACCGGGGTCGACTCGGGCCACCGCACCAGCGTGCAGATTGGCCCCAAGGCTCCGGCCAGCCCGCTGCCCAGCCAGACGCCCACGCCGGAAGAGCCGGGCCAGCCCCAACCCACCGAGGCGCCCACTCCAACCGAGGCGCCCACGGCTAGCCCCAGTCCCTCAACGTCTGCCAGCCCCAGCCCGTCACCCACGGTCAGCCCCAGCCCCTCCGCGTCCACCAGCCCTTCCCCGTCACCCACGGCCAGCCCCACCGCCTCCGCCAGCCCCAGCCCGGCACCCACGGCCAGCCCCACCGCCTCACCGTCACCCACTGCCACCACCAGTCCGGCGCCATCGGGCGAAGCGACGGCCACGCCCAGCGAAACCCCCTCCACCGAACCAACTGAGCCTTCCCCCACGCCGGCCACGGAAGAAACCGAGCCCCCGCCCTCCCTGACCCCGGCGCCACGCAGCAAATAGGCCCATCTGGCCGGGTTGATCTGGGCCCTTGGGACACAAACCGGCAACACCGTTGGGCCTAGGCTTTTGACATGTCCCAGCTCTTCGCAAACTACGGCAGGTCAACTGATACCGGGCGGACCCCCGCCTGGGACGAAATGTTCGCCGCCACCGGCGGTGGCAACGAAGCCGAACAGGTGCGGCCCGGTTACGCCGACCTGTATGAGGCCCTTTCACACATGAGCCAAGAAGAACTGCGCGGGCGCGCCGATGCGCTGGCCAGTTCCTACCTGGCGCAAGGTGTCACATTCGATTTCGCGGGCGAAGAACGCCCCTTCCCCCTGGACGCCATCCCACGCATTGTCGAAGCCAGCGATTGGGCCCGGATCGAAGCCGGCGTGGCCCAGCGCGTGCGGGCCCTGGAAGCTTTCCTGGCGGATGTCTACGGCCGGCAAGACGCCGTCCGCGACGGCGTCATCCCAGCCCACGTGATCGTGTCCGCGCCAGGCTTCCTGCGCCAAGCCGCCGGCATCGAACCGGCCGGTGGTGTGCGGGTCCACGTGGCCGGCATCGACCTGATCCGCGACCAGCACGGTGACTGGCGGGTGCTGGAAGACAACGTTCGGGTGCCCTCCGGCGTCAGCTATGTCATCTCCAACCGCGAGGTCATGGCCCAGACCCTGCCGGAGCTGTTCGCCCGCATGTCGATCCGCCAGGTGACCGACTACCCCCGCAAACTGGCCGCCGCCTTAAGGGCCTCGGCCCCACCGGGGGTGGAAGAACCAACCGTGGTGGTGTTGACCCCAGGCGTGTTCAACTCGGCCTACTTTGAGCACACCCTGCTGGCCCGCCTGATGGGCGTCGAACTGGTAGAGGGCCGCGACCTGTTCTGCTCCGGCGGCTTCATCTGGATGCGCACCACCTCTGGGCCGCAAAAGGTGGACGTCATCTACCGCCGGGTGGATGACGACTTCCTGGACCCGCTCCAGTTCCGGGCCGATTCGGTACTGGGCGCCCCCGGCCTGCTGAACGTGGCCCGGGCCGGCAACGTCACCATTGCGAACGCCATCGGGAACGGGGTGGCGGACGACAAGCTGGTCTACACCTACGTGCCGGACCTGATCCGGTACTTCCTGCATGAAGAACCGGTGCTGCCCAACGTTGAAACCTGGCGCCTGGAAGACCCCGGCTCGCTGGACTATGTGCTGAAGAACGTCCGCGACCTGGTGGTCAAGCCGGTGGACGGTTCGGGTGGCAAGGGCCTGGTGGTGGGGGACAGGGCCACACCGGAACAACTGGAGGCGCTGAAGGAAAAGGTCAGCGCCAACCCGCGGGGCTGGATTGCCCAGCCGATCATCCAACTCAGCACCATCCCCACCCTGGTGGAAGGCGGCATGGCGCCGCGGCACTCCGACCTGAGGCCCTTCGCGGTGTCTGGCGACGGCGATGTCTGGGTGCTGCCCGGCGGCCTGACCCGGGTGGCCCTGCCGGAAGGCCAACTGGTGGTGAACTCGTCCCAGGGCGGCGGCTCCAAAGACACCTGGGTGGTGGGCACCCGGGCCGGCGAGGCCCCCACACCCGTGGTGCCACAGCCGTCCACCCGCTATCCCCAAGCCCAGGGTTCGATTCATCCTGGGCACCAACTGGGGCAAGGCGACACCTTCGATGACGACGACAACCGCCTGAGGCAACAGATCGAGCACCAACAGCAGTCGCTGGGAAAGGAGGCGTGAGGTGCTGTCACGTGTCGCCGAATCGCTGTTCTGGATGGGCCGCTACATGGAGCGGGCGGACGGCACCGCCCGCATTCTGGACATCCACCTGCAACTGATGCTGGAGTATCCATCAGCCGATGAAGACGCGGCCTGCCGCTCGCTGCTGTCCATCATGGGGGTAACCGACATGACGGGACCGCTCACGTCCGCCGATGTCGCCACCCGCCTAGCCACCGACAAGACCGAGCCGGCCTCGATCGCGTATTCGCTGGTGGCAGCCCGCGAAAACGGCCGCCGGGCGCGGGAGATCATCTCGACCGAACTGTGGGAGTGCTTCAACACCACCTCGATCGCCCTGCCGGGCTCGGTGGCGCCGGAACGGCACCACGGTTTCTTCGCCTGGGTCAAGGAACGTTCCGCCATGGCCGCCGGCATCGCCTACACCACCATGAACCGGGACGAGCCCTACCAGTTCTTCATGCTGGGCCAAGGCCTGGAGCGGGCCGACATGACGGCCCGTCTGCTGGCCACCCGTGACCTGGCCGGCACCGGCGGCGCCTCCTGGACCACCCTGTTGCGGTCCTGTGGCGCCTACGAGGCCTGCCTCCGGGCCTATCGGGGCAAGCCGACTGCCGAACGGGCCGCCGAGTTCTTGCTGCTGGACCAGTACTTCCCGCGGTCAATCAGGTTCTCCGTCAACCGGGCCCTGAACGCCGTCCACCAGCTTGACCCGGTGCCGGTGTCATCCCGCACCGGTGTGGCCACCGGCGCCGAATGGATTCTGGGTCAAGCTATCTCCCGGTTGCAGTACCAACCGATTGAGGACGTGCTGGCGGACCTACCGGAGGCGATGGACAAGGTGCAGGAATCAACCTCGGCCGCGTCCGACGCCATCAAGGAGCGGTACTTCCCGGCCCTGACACTGCCCGTCTGGATGGGGGAGGCCGCCTGATGAAGCGTCTACGTGTCCGCCACGAGGCCCGGTTCACCTATCAAGGCAACGCCAACGCCTCCTACAACGAGGCCCGCATGCTGCCGCGGGACTGTTCAGGCCAGCAGGTCCTGTCCAGTTCGCTCACCATCACGCCGCACGGCCCGCAGTTCCCGTACCGGGACTACTGGGGCACCCCGGTGGTTGGCTTCGAGGTCCTGATTCCGCATTCGGAACTGTGTGTGATTGCCGAATCGTTGGTGGAGGTCAACCGGCCGTTGCGCCTGGCCACCCGGGCTAGCTGGGTGGAGATGCGCCACGAGGCCGAAGCCCGCTGCCGCCTGTTGGAGCACATGGACCAGACCGCCCGGACCGACCCCACTGAGGAGGTGGCGGAGTTGGCCCGGGACATCGCCGCGTCACCGCGCGACCCGTTCGACACCGCCCAAGCCATCTGCGAAGCGATCCGCGACCGGATCGAATACGTGCCCGGTGTGACCGGCGTCGGTTCGACCGCCAAAGAGGCCTGGGTCAAGGGCAAGGGCGTCTGCCAGGACATCACCCACATTGCGCTGGGCGCGCTGCGGGCGGTGGGCATTCCAGCCCGCTACGTCTCCGGCTATCTGCATCCCGAAGAGCAACCCGAAGTGGGCCTCACGGCCCAGGCCGAATCACACGCCTGGTTGGAGTGGCACTCCGGCTCCTGGATGGGTTTCGACCCAACCAACCGCATCCCGGTGGGAGACCGCCACGTGCTGGTGGCCCGCGGGCGGGACTACGACGACATTGCCCCGGTCAAGGGTGTCTATGCCGGCGCCGAGGCCACCGAGTTGTGGGTCGACGTCAAGATCACCCGGGAGTCATAGCAACCAGGTGGCCGGTGCCGCCCGCGGGGCTTGCAGGCTACCCGGCAAGCTGGCGGCTATTCGGGGATGGGGATGACGCGGAAATCCTCGGCGTAGCGGCCGGCCGGTAGGCCGGCCGCGGCGGCCACGGCGGCGGCCTCCTGGCGCAGGCGCGCCCGGGCGTGGGCCGGGTCGGGGTGCTGCGAGACGTGCTCCATCAGGGCGGCCTCACGCTGCTCCCACACCGCCGTCACGTCGACCGTGTGATTCGGCGCCGGGTCGCCTTGCAGCCACAGCTCGCGGACCTCGAAGGCCGCCAAGCCTGCCGCCGCCAGTTCGGGGAAAGCAAACGGATTGCGGGCAAACGGGTAGACGGCCTGGGCCACCGCCTCGCCCACCGCCAGGTGGTCCGGGTGCGACAGCCGGATGTCATGCCAGGCGCGGGTGGGCGACTGGGCCAGCACCCGGTGTGGCCGGACTTGCCGGATGACCCGGCAGATCTCCCGGATCAGGGCGGCCTCGGCCTTGACTTCACCGTCCAGAAAGCCCTCGAAGAACCGGATGTCGGTCACGCCCAGCCGGGCGGCCGCCCGCCGCTGCTCCTGGCGCCGCTGGTCCGCCAGCGTGTCGCGGGGTGCCACCGGGTCAAAGCCACCGGCATCCCCACCGGTCACCAGCGCGTAGGTGACCGCTGCCCCGGCCTGCACCCAGGTGGCAACCGTACCGGCCGCCCAGAAGTCGACATCGTCCGGGTGGGCCATGACCACCAGAATCCGCAGTTGCTCGCTCACGCCATCAGGCTACTGGTGTCAGTAGGCTACGGGTGTGACTTCGCCGCGAAGCCGTCCACCGGAACCGAAAGTGGCCGGCCTGCACCACCACACGGTCGCCATCGGGCACCTGGTGGCGTCCCTCTACGACGCCGGACAGCCCAGTCTGCGCCACGGGCTGGATGATCCAGGCCCAGGGGTCCCCAGCATCACGGCCGTGATTGGCCAGTTGGACACCTCAGACCTGAACCGGGTGGTGACGGTAACCACAGACACCCAGCTACCCACCGTCACCGTCCAAGGCAAGTGCACCTGGCGGCACTTGGCCGCGGTGCTGGGCCCCAAGGGCTGGGCCGTGGCCGCCGATGCCGCCTGCCGGCCAACGCAAGACCAGCAAACCGTGGGGTCAGCCGTCAAACTGGGTCAGGTCCAGCCAGTTTGGGCCGAGGTCCTGACCGCGGACGGCCGGATCAGCCGGCATGACGCCACCCAGCCGGGCGGCTGGAGCCTACCCCCGGACGCGTTGATCGTGGCCGTCGCCCTGCCGCTGGCCCGGGCGTAACCACAGGTTGGTACAGGCTCAGTAGCTTTCGAGCGTCTCGATGTCGACCTTCAGGTCAGGGCTGGCGCCGACGTAGGCGTACTCACCCGAACCGTCGCCGTAGCGGCCACGCTGCAGCACCGGCCAGCCGAACTCGGCCGTCAGGGCTTCCAGGCGGCGGCTAGTGTCCGTCACCCCGAAGGCCACGTGGTGGACGCCTTCGCCGTGCTGGTCCAGGAAGTCCTGCCAGGCACTGGGCACCCCGTTGGGCTGGATCAGTTCAAGCTGCACGCCGGGGGCGACATCGAAGAACGCCATGGTGCAGCCCACCGCCGGGCCGGGCTGGCCGTGGTAGGTGGTCTGGGTGGTGGCATATTCGCCGGCGTCCACCAGGGGCGGTTCGGGCACGCCCAGCAGGGCGGCCCACTTGGCGCGAACGGCAACTACATCGCGCACCACCAGCGCAACCTGTGTCAGGGTGTTGGTGCCAAGGGCGTTTTGGCTAGTCATGGTGAAATCCCATTGGTTGAAAGAACGGATGGAAAGACGGCGTGTGGCCGCGCATCACACACGCTGTCCTACCAGCCTAACCGCGCCCCAGGGGCGGTTCAACGCTCCTCGGGGATCATCTCGATGCAGCCGCAGGGGCATTCCGCGGCACAGATGCCGCAGCCCTTGCAGTAGTCGTAGTTGATCTCGTACTTCTTGCCCGGCCCCAGCTTGATGATGACATCGTCCGGGCACAGGCCGTAGCAGTTGTCGCACTCCAGGCAGTTGCCGCAGCTCATGCAGCGCCGGGCCTCGAACAGGGCCGATTCGGTCGACAACCCCTGGACCACTTCCTCAAAGCCGGAGGTCCGCCGGGCGGCCTCCAGTTCCGGCCGGGACTGCAGCGGGGCGTCGGCGTAGTACCAGGTGTTGAGGCGGCTGAACAGGGCCTGCGCCTGGCGCGGCGGCGCGTCATAGACCGTCCCGCGCAGCCAGGCGTCCACGTTGCGGGCCGCCAACTTGCCCTGGCCCACCGCCACCGTGGCCGTGCGGTCGCCCGGGGCGGCATCGCCGGCCGCGAACAGGCCGGGCCGGGAAGTCATCATGTGTTCGTCGACCGCCACCACGCCCCGGTCCACGGAGACGCCCGCCACGCCATCGAGCACCGACAGATCCGCTTCTTGGCCCAAGGCCAACACCACCGTGTCGGCCTCGACCTCATCGAACACGCCGGTGGGCTGTGGGCGGCCCTCCGCGTCCAATTCCATCCGCTCAATCACCACGCGGCCCTGCTCGACTTCA
>JAISTN010000064.1 GCA_031272565.1 Bifidobacteriaceae bacterium | reverse complement strand
GCCTTCACCTACACCAACCCCAACATCGACCCGGACAACCTGGACAACCTGACCCACCGGCTGATGGGCACCGTGCCCACGCTGGCAGCCTACGGCTACAAAAACTCGACCGGGCAGCCCATGTTGTACCCGGACGTGTCGCTCAGTTACGTGGAGAACTTCCTGCGCATGTCGTTTGGCCTGCCCACCGGGCCCTACCCGTTCGATGACGAGGTCACCAAGGCGCTGGAGGTGCTGCTGATACTGCACGCCGACCACGAACAGAACTGCTCCACCTCCACGGTGCGGCTGGTCGGATCGTCCGGCGCCAACCTGATCGTGTCGGTGGCGGCCGGCGTCAACGCCCTGTCCGGGCCGTTGCACGGCGGCGCCAACCAGGCGGTGCTGGAGATGCTGGCGGAGATCAAAGCTCAAGGCGGCGACGTCTCCAAGTTCGTGGCCAAGGTCAAGGCCAAGGAAGCCAAGTTGATGGGTTTTGGCCACCGGATCTACAAGAACTATGACCCGCGGGCCGCCATCGTCAAACGCCACGCCGATTCGATTCTGCGCCACCGCACCGGCTACGACCAGTTGCTGGACATTGCCCTGCAACTGGAAGAAACCGCCTTGAGCGACCCGTACTTCCAGGAGCGCAAGCTGTACCCCAACGTGGACTTCTACACCGGGCTGATCTACCAGGCCATGGGCTTCCCCGTGAACATGTTCACGGTCCTGTTTGCCTTGGGCCGCCTGCCCGGCTGGATTGCCCACTGGCGTGAACAGCACGCCGACGCAACCTCAAAGATTGGCCGGCCGCGCCAGATCTACGTTGGTGAGGTGGAGCGGCAGTTCGTGCCGATGTCGGCGCGGGGCTGATGGCTGGCCGCTGAGCCCGGATCCGCCGATTCTCAGCTACCGAGCAGCCCCATCTGGGCCCGCTGGCGGCGTGAGCGGCGCTCAGCAGGCCTCCAGCCTGCCATCGCGTCGCCATCTGGGCTTGTAGACCGCTTGGAGCGGCGACCAAGTCACTGCCAAGTCAGGGCGAGTTCGCGGCGGTTGGCGGCGCAGTCGGCCAGGTACAGGTTGATCAGGCTCTGGTAGGGGATGCCAGTCCGCCCTGCCAGGGCCTTGAAGTAGTCGATGCTGTCGACATCCAGGCGAATCGTGACCTGCTTCTTCAGGCGCTTCAAGTAGGGGTTGGCCCGGGCCGTGCTGAAGTCGTATTCGTCTCGCATTTCATCCTTCATAGCGTAGATCGTCCATAAGTACAGTATAGCTACATTGTATGGATGATGGGGGTGGGTGGGATGAGGTGGCCTGCTAGCGTTGGTGCTGGTAGATGCGTTGGCAAAGGAGCCTTTCAGGATGTCATCGTTTGGACGGTTGGGCCGGGCGCTCAGTGTTGCCTGGCGGGGGCGGCCGCAGACCAGCGCGGTGAACCCGGAGGCCGACCGTTGGGCGGTGCTGAGGACAGGTGAGTCAAGGGCCCGCGGGCCGGCCGACGGTGCTGCGGCCATAACGTCGGGTGTCAAGCCGGACACGTGGGTTAGGCCGGAGTATGTCCCGCCGATCACCCGGGGTACGGATGACTCCCCGGTGGCGCCCCGCCAGTCTGCCGGCCTAGCTAAGCCAGGCCAGCGGCCCGAGCCACCCAAGCGGCGCCGGCGCCTGGCCATGGCGGTGGTTAGCGGCGTGGTGGTGGTGGCACTGGCGGTGGGTGGCTTGTGGTGGTTCAAGTGGCGGGACGGCCAGGATGGGCCGGTACTGTCTGGCCCGCTGCTGGCGGAGATGTCGCAACCGCCTTCCCTGGCGCCGGTGCTGCGGGTTGATGAGATCTTTGACGGCGAACTGCTGGAGGCCGGCTTTCTGTCAGCTGGGCGCCGCTTCACGATAGATCTGGAGCCAACCAGGCACCCGGTCCTACTGGACCGGGACACGGTGGTGGCGTACGCGCTGGGCTACAGCTTTGAGCCGGCCCTACAGGTGGCGGCCGTCGATGCCAGGCTGGGTGAAACCAAGTGGGTGGTCGACGTACTGGGCGCGCTGGACCAGGCGTTGCCGGACGGGGGCTTTGACGAGTTGGCCCGGATAGTCCATTTTCTGTTGTTGCCGGATGGCCAGGGCGGCCTGTTGGTGGCGGTTCGAACCCAGGGCTACGCCGTGACGCTGCACCTGGGGCCGGGGGGCGAGACGATGGGGGCCCGCCGGGGGGCGTTCGCCACCGCGGTGGCCGGGGACCTGGTGGCGTTTGACGACCTGGCGCCGGACGGGAACACGGTCTCGGTGGCACCCTTGGCGGCCTTGGATCAGGACTTGTGGCAGGCCGGTTCCGGCACCGATCCGGAGCTGGTGGTTGACTGCCCGCCCCTAACGGCCGATGACGGCACCTTGCTGGTCTTGACGGACCAGGGCTACGCGGACGGCCGGACCGGCCGGTTGTTGGGCTTCGGTTCCGACCATGACGGGGACAGCGTTCGATACGGGATGGCCCACAGCGGCGTGGTGTTGCGCCGGACCACGCAGTATGGCGAGTCCTTCTTGGTGCCCGCAGGCTACACCTGGAGCCGGCTCGATCCCGCCACGGGTGAGGAGTTGTGGACGGTCGACCTGCAGCAGAATGACTACGGCGCGGGCGTGCTGAGCCCAGACCGGATCGTGATTGGCCCGTGGCTCAACTTCGAGCCTTGTAGCCCAGGCTACAACCAGGGTCTCGTCTGGGACTCGGTGCTGGAACGGTGGTTGGGGGAAGGGACCCCTGGTGTCCTCGCCGTCTACGAGGCAGCCACGGGTAAGGTTGCCTACGGCGTGGACGGCGCCGTGGTGGATGTCGCGGATTCGAAGCTGATGATCTGGCAAGAGGCCCCGCTGGAGCCGCCAGAGACTTACGGCGGATACGGCAAGTATGTTGCCTTCTATCAGAGGCTGGATGTGAGCACAGGATCGGCCGAGTCCGAGACTTCGTGGATGACGGACTTCGGTGCCGCGGACTCTTGCTACTACAGCGGCGCTGGCCTTGACGTGTCCAACCCGCTGGGCATGGACGTTTGGTTCAGTGTGTCTCAGAGCCTCATGACCGGGGCCCCTTGGGGGATTTCCGCCTACGATTACAGCGGCCCGAAAGGGTATCTCAGGGGCTT
>JAISTN010000052.1 GCA_031272565.1 Bifidobacteriaceae bacterium | reverse complement strand
CCATACATGTTCTTGGCGCTGACATTGCCGTAGGCGCTGAGCGGCCGGGACGAATCCCAGGTCACCGCCACGTTGCCAGCAAAGTAGACCGTGGCGCCAGTCGAGGTCCGCTCGACCTGCTCCACCGCCCTGCCCTGGATCAGCCGGGACAGGGCGGCAATCGAGGCGATGGCCGGCCGCGGTGACATGTCCTGAGTTAGGCCATCCAGCCATTCGCTATCCAGCGCGTTGCGGGTCAGACCATAGGAGTTGTGGCAGCCCACGTTGGAGCCGCAGTCATCGGCCGAATGCAGAATGTAGGGGTAGATCCGCTCAAAGCCGGAGGCGAAACCCAAGGTGTAGGCCTCGATCATGTAGGCGGCCTGTTCTACTTCCGCGATCGCCATCGGCTGGCTCTTCAGGTTGTAGCCGGTCTCGGTCAGCCAGACACCCTTGCCGCCGATGCCGGCCGCTTGGTCCAGTTGGGTGTAGCTGGCGGTGGCGCTGTAGCCGTAGGGGGCATCGGCGATGGTGGCCAGGCCGGAAGGGTAGACGTGCATGTTGCGGACGTCGAAGTCGTTGGCGGTGCCATTGGCCAGTGCCTCTTGCTCAAACAGCAGGCTCCAGTCCCAACGCCAGTAGTCCGACAAGCCGGCGGCAGTCAGGATCTTGATGTTGGGGTTGACCGACTTGACGCCGGCGGAAAAAGCCTTGAGGCCGCTGGCGTACTGGAACGGCCAGCCGCCGTGCGAGGTGGCGCCCACCGACTCGTTGCCATATTCGACCGAATTGACGTTGGCGCCATGCTGGGTAGCGAACTCGTAGCCCCACTGGTAGACCGTGTCATAGTCCAACGGCACCCGGTCGAAGTTCGGCACCGAGCCGTCCTCGCAATTGGCCGACCAGGCTGTGTTGACATCAACGTTGAAGCCGGCGCCGTGCAGGAACTGCGACATGTAGCGGGCGGCCGGCCTGACCCAACTGCCACAGGTCCATTCTTGGCGGTCACGTACTGACCCGATGCCCATCAACTGCATCAGTTCGATGGCCCACTGGGTCCGGGCCGGCATGTTGGGGCCCTCCCATTTGATGGTCTCATCCTTGGTGTCGCGGCAGCCCAGGGCGGTGGAACAGTCGATGGCGTCCCAGCTCATCTGGGTGTCCATGCCCATCCGGGCCTCTTGAGCCACGGTGCCGTCTACCACCACCAGCGAACCGGTCCAGGTGTCCGCCTCCGGGAAGGCCGCGGTGACATCGTAGTAGCCGGGTTGCAGGGTGTTGGCCGCCACCGTGACGGAGCGCGAGCCGGTGCGGACAGTGGCCGCCAAGGTCTCACCCGGCACCGTCAGCGGCGTCAGCGTCAACGTGACCTGGCCGGCCGCGCCGCTTGGGTTGGTGGTGAAAGTCCAGGTGGCAGCGCTGGCCCGCTGGATAATGCGGGGCGAGCTGACCTCGGTCAAGGTGGCCGCGGCGGCCTGGGCTGGCGCCTGGCTGAGGGCGGCGCCGGCCAAGGCCAGGCTGGCGGCCATCACAACGGTCAGGGATTTGTGGGTACGGCGAAGAGGCAGGCTGGAAGACATTGAGGGCTCTCCTGGTGGTTGGGGGGAACTACCGGTTCCCCCGAACCTAGGCCGCCACCGCCCGCGGGTGCCTCCCCCAAATGGGGGATTCGGCCGCCCGCCGGGTGCTAGTCCCCGGCCTCAACCGAGCCGGCCCCAGCCCACAACGTCAGTAGGCGTCCAGAATGTCGACCACAAAGATCAGCGTCGAGTTGCCCGGAATGGTGTCGCCCGAACCTTCCTCGCCATAGCCCTTGTCCGGCGGGATGACCAGCATCACCTGGCTGCCCACCTTCTGGCCCGGCAGGCCCTCCAGCCAACCAGTGATCAGATAGCCATCCGACAGGGTGAAAGTGGCCGGCGAACCGGTGGTCCAGGAACTGTCGAACGGGTCGCCGCCGGTCCACAGCCAGCCGGTGTAGTGGATGGTGATGGTCTGGTCTTTCTTCACCTCGGTGCCGGAACCCTGGATCAGGGTCTTGACCACCAGGTCGGTTGGCGGGTCGGAATCGACCACCGTGATGGACGGTTGGCCGGTCGCTTCATCCAAGGTCACCTGCGGCAGGGTTGGGTCATCCAGCGGGATCGCTTCGCCCTCCGCCCGGCTGGGCACGGTGTAGGTGCCGGTCACTTCCACGCCCACGATGTCGGTGGACAACTCGGAGTCTTCCGGCCGTTGGGTCACGCCGATGATCAGCTTGACGCCCACCTTGTGGCCCACCAGATAGCCAGACAACGGGTCGGTGGCCACGGACGTGTCCTGGGCCGTGATGTTCTGAGCCTGGTTGTCCCACGAGGAATAGACCAGGTCGCCGGTCAGGCCGTCGTAGTCGATCCACTGGAAGGTGACGCGCTGGCCCACCTCGATCGTGTCGCCGGTGCCCTCTTCTTGCACCACAATCTCGGTTTCATCGCCAAACTGCAGCCCGGGGGTGAACTGGAGGGTTGGCGCGGCGCCCGCGGCGCCGTCTTGCCAGGTGACGCTCTCCGCCACCGTGGTCAGAACCGGCTCATCCGAAGCGGAAGCCGAAGGCTCACTGGTCGACAACGCGCCGTCATCGGCCGTCGCGGAAGTGGTGGCAGTCGAGGTGTTGTTCCGGCCCCCGGCGCAACCCGCCAAGAGCAGCAGTGCGAGCGTGGCGCCGATGGCGGCGCGGCATGTCTTGTTCAACGTTTGGCCTTTACATAGAAACGTAACCACGTAACCATACCCGACTTGGCTGGCAGCCAGGCAGTGCGCCAGGCGGTGTGGCCGGGGGCTGGTAGGCCCCGCTCATTCCTCCAACAACTCGGTTGCCAACGTGTCAGCCCAGTCTTCGATGGCGCTGAAGTCGCGGTAGTCCCCCGCCTTGGCGCCGATCATCCGCATGACGGCCCGCTCGGTGGGCTTGAGGGTTTCGAAATCCATCCGGCCGGGGAACAGCCGGACGCGCCGGGCGGCGATGACGCGGGCGATGTCGCGCACGTCCTTGGGCACCGGGATCAGGTCGGTCCCGGCCGAATCAAGCGGCCCGGAGACAAAGACATAGGTGGGCAAGGTGGCCAGTTGGTGTGACCAGCGGGCTACGAACGCGCCCATGGCCGGCATCAGGCGGTTGGCGTAGAGGGCAGAGCCCAGCAGGACAGCGTCGTAGCCTTGCAGCGTGGTGACGGTGGCGGGCGGGTACAGGCTGGCGCCGATCCCATAGGCCCGTAGGCGCCCAGCGATCGTCTCAGCGATGCCGAGTGTGGCACCGTGTTTTGAGGCGACCGTAATGAGAGCCTTCATCGTGTCCCTGATGAGCTAAGCCGACCGAAGTATCGGGTTGATATTGGAATGGGCCCTACCACTGGGCACACTAGTGGCACCAACCCGGGCCCACAACGGGACTCGCAGGTCGTGTCGCCTCAGTGGGCACGGAAAATACTCACAGTGTGACGAACGTTACATTCGTTCGCGCTCCGCCCCCAAGTGTGGTTAGATGTCCGGGTGCGCTTAACAACTGACTCCGCCCGCCCCCAAGGGGCCCGGCGAATGTGCGCACGAATGCCGCGGCGCGGCTGATCTGGAGCCCGGCCGGCTCTAGGCGTGCCCTTGACGGGCGCCCCCGTGTGATCAGTCGCTGCCCCCAGTTTGACCCTATTTCAACCCCTTAGCTTTCCCACAAGGTAGCTCCGCCATGATTGAACTCCAGGACCTGCGCAAGGTGTTCCGCACGCCCACCGGCACCATCGCCGCCTTGGACGGCATCACTCTGACGGTGCCCGATGGCGAGATCCACGGCATCGTGGGCCCGTCCGGCGCCGGCAAGTCGACCCTGATCCGTTGCCTCACGCTGTTGGAACGCCCCACCTCCGGTTCGGTGTTGATCGACGGCACCGACATGGCCGCCCTGCCGGCCCGGCAACTGCGCCAAGGCCGCCAGCGGATCGGCATGGTCTTCCAAGCCGGCAACCTGTTTGATTCCCGCACCGCCCTGAGCAACGTGGCCTACCCCCTGGTGGTGACCGGCACCAAACGGGCGGCCGCCCGCGAACGGGCCCAAAGCCTGCTGGACCTGGTAGGCCTGGGCGACCGCGGCGACGCCTATCCGGCCCAACTGTCCGGCGGGCAACGCCAACGGGTCGGCATCGCCCGCGCCCTGGCCGGCAACCCGGCCGTGCTGCTGTGTGACGAACCCAGTTCGGCCTTGGACTGGGCCACCACCCGCCAGGTCTTGGAAGTCATCAAGCGGGTCAACCAGGCCCTGGGCATCACCGTGCTGATCATCACCCATGAGATGGCGGTGGTGCGCCAGGTCTGCGATTCGGTCTCGCTGCTGTCGAAGGGCCGGATTGTCCAGCACGGTTCGCTGGGCCAGGTGGTGACGGACTACGGCTCGCAGTTGGCGCGCGACCTGATCCCGCTGGCCGCCGCCCCCGTGGGCGCCGCCCGGGCTCAACTGGAGGTCTCGTTCAGCTCGGC
>JAISTN010000032.1 GCA_031272565.1 Bifidobacteriaceae bacterium | reverse complement strand
CCTGGGCCTGGAACGCCAGTGGTTGCACGCCGCGGCCTTGGAGTTCGCCCATCCTGTGACCGGCCTGCCGGTGCAGGTCGAAGCGCCTTACCCGGCGGACCTGGCGCGGGCGCTGACGGCACTCAGGTCCGTTACCTGACGCTGGGTCGCTGGGCCGGGCCGCCGAGTGGGCGGTCACCCGAGTCCAGGTCCCAGGTGACCATTGCGGTGACCGGGTGAACGCCGGCGCGCCAACAGCCTATCTGGCGTTTAGACAAAGCCACCATAGTTCAATTGGATGGTTCTGCGGGGCCTTTGGGCCAGCGGACTGGGCGTCCCGGAATAGCTCTGGGCGGACCTGCTCGAATAGCGCACAGCTATCGAATTGTCTACTAATGGATAGCCTCAAACGGCTAGCTCTTACCCTGCCCTCACCAGGCCGTTCGCCTCCGTGGAGGACTGCCCACCAGGGGCCTTGACCCGGCGCCGCGACGGTGTAGGGTTGGTCTAGGACACATCGTAGTGCCCTGAGCCCATATTCATCACACCAATTGTATCGCGATTAGCCACCGTGGTCTATCGCGACGGTCCTTTAGTCCTCAGAAAGGCGGAGCAATGAAGCAATACACCAAGCAGTACATTGGAGGCGAATGGCGCGAGGGCACGGGTGATGCCGTGCTGCAAGACTTCAACCCGGCAACGGGGGAGTTGCTGTTCGAGTACCGCGCGGCCAGCACCGCCGATGTCGACGCCGCCTACGCCGCCGCCAAAGCCGCCCAGCCGGCCTGGGCCGCCACACCGCCGGCCGCCAAGCGGCAACTGCTGCTGAAGCTGGCCCAAGTGGTGGAGGAGTACCACGATGAACTGATCTCAATCTTCATCGAAGAGGCCGGTTCGGCCGCGCACAAGTATGGCTTCGAGTACGGCGGCACATTCGACGCCATCGCCCAGGCCAGCCACTATCCGTACATGATGGACGGCCTGATCCTGCCGTCCGACATCCCCGGCAAGGAAAACTACGTTTGGCGGTCGCCCAAGGGCGTCATCCTGACCATCGCGCCGTTCAACTTCCCCTTCCTGCTGGCCATCCGCTCGGTGGTGCCGGCGGTCGCCACCGGCAACACGGTGGTCCTCAAGCCGGCCAGTGACACGCCGGCCTCCGCCTTCGTGATCGGCGAACTGTTCGAAAAGGCCGGCTTCCCGCCCGGTGTCATCAACGTCATCGCCGGCCGGGGCAGCGACATCGGCGACTACATCGTGACGCACCCAGTGCCGTCGTTGGTCTCTTTCACCGGCTCGTCCGAGGTGGGCGGGCACATCGGCGCCCTGGCCACCGGCCTGATCAAGGACGTCTCGCTGGAACTGGGCGGCAACAACACCATGATCATCCTGGACGATGCCGACGTGCAGCAGGCCTGCGCCGCGGCCGTCTTCGGAGCCTACTGCCACCAGGGCCAGGTCTGCATGGCGCTGAACCGCATCGTCTGCCTGCCCGGCGTCTACGACCAGGTGGTGGAGACGTTCACGGCCATGGCGGCCGGGCTGCCGGTGGGTCAGACCAGCGACCCGAACGTCTTTGTTGGCCCCATCATCAACGCCTCCCAGGTCAAGAAGATCGAAGCCCTGATCGCCCAGACCATCGCGGAGGGCGCCACCGTCTCACTGGAGGGCCACACCGAGGGCGCCTTCATCCACCCCTGGGTGCTGAGCGACGTCACCAACGACATGACCGCCGCCAAGCAGGAGTGCTTTGGCCCGGTCGTCTCGATCATGCGGGCCAAGGACGAGGCGGAAGCTATCGCCATCGCCAACGACACCGAATACGGCCTGTCCAACTCCGTCTTCACGAGTGACCTGTATCACGGCATGCAGGTGGCGCGGCAGATGGACTCCGGCATGGTGCACGTCAACGACCAGTCGATCAACGACGAATCGCACGTTATGTTCGGCGGCGAGAAGGCCTCCGGCGTGGGCCGCTTCAACGCCCGCTGGGTGGTGGGCAAGTTCACCACCGAAAAGTGGATCTCCGTCCAGGTGGAGCCCCGCTTCTAGCTCCTGAAGCCAAGAGGCCGGCCTGGGACAGGGCGCCGCGGGGCATCACCCCCGGTTGCCCGCCGGGCGCCATCGGGCGCGTCCCAGGCCGGTCTTCCCGGTTGGTTGGTTGACCGGCCGTCCACCTGGGCGAGTTATCGGCCGGATCGCGGGCCAAGGACAGTAGTATCGGGGGCATGCCCTCGGATGGATCTGCTGCGAAGTTTGTCCATCTGCATGTCCACACCGAGTTCTCCATGCTTGACGGGGCCGCCCGCATCCCCGACCTGTTGGCCCGGGCCGCGGCCCTGGACCAGCCGGCCATCGCCACCACCGACCACGGTTTCATCTTTGGCGCGCATGAATTCTGGTCCAAGGCCAACCGGGCCGGCATCAAGCCGGTGATTGGCCTGGAGGCCTACCTGACCCCGGGCACCGCCCGGCAGGACCGCAGCCGGGTGCAGTTTGGCGACGGTGGGCCCGATGACGTGTCGCAGCACGGCGCCTACACGCACATGACGCTGTGGGCGGAGAACACCCCCGGCATGCTGAACCTGTTCCGCATGGCCTCTCTCGCCTCCCTGGAGGGCCAGTTCTACAAGCCGCGCATGGACCGGGACCTGTTCCATCGCTACGCCAAGGGGCTGATCGGCACCACCGGCTGCCCGTCCGGCGAGGTCCAAACCCACCTGCGCTTCGACCAGTTCGACGAGGCCGTTCGCACGGCCGGCGAATTCCAGGACATCCTGGGCCGGGACAACTACTACGTCGAGTTGATGGACCACGGCCTCGCCATCGAAAAGCGCGTCATCCCCGACCTGCTGCGGCTGGCCAAGGCCATCAACGCGCCACTGGTGGCTACCAACGACCTGCACTACACGGCCCCGGAAGACGCCCACGCCCACGCCGCCCTACTCTGCGTCCAGTCCGGCAAGACCTTGACCGACCCGACCCGGTTCAAGTTCGACGCTGATGATTTCTACCTCAAGTCCGCGGCCGAGATGCGCCGGGTGTGGCGTGACCACCCCGAGGC
>JAISTN010000359.1 GCA_031272565.1 Bifidobacteriaceae bacterium | reverse complement strand
ACCGAAGACGTCCGGGTGGTCCTGGTGGCCATTGTGGGCGCCCTGATCAACCTGGTGACCCTGGTGCTGCCCGTCGTGGTGATGGTGACGCTGCTGATGCGCCGCCAGCTCGCCCTGGCCTTGCAGGGGCTGATGGCCGGCCTGGTGGGCTGCGGCCTGGCCTTCTTGACCCGGTGGGCCATCGAAACGGTGGACTACCAACCGTTGGTGTATGGCATGTCCGGCGGCGGCGCCGAAGAACTGAACGTGGCCGTGGCGCCACTGGTGGCGCTGATGGCCGGCCTGCTGACCGCCGTTGGGCCGCGCACCCGGCGCGCCCTGCTGTCACTGTCCTGGAACCTGCTCTGGGTCACCCTGGCAGCCTGGGTGCTAACCGGCGGTTCCACCATCACGGCGGTGGCCGTCACCGTGCTGCTGGGCCGCCTGGCCGGGCAGGCCGTGCGCTACCTGGTGGGCGTGTCCACCGACCGGGCCTCCGGCCGGGGCCTGGTGGAAGGCATCAGGGGCGCCGGCATCGAACCTGCCCGGGTGGTGCGGGTGCGGGACATTTCCGACCCAGAATCACCCACCGTGCGCCTCAACGTGGGGGCCATCCGGGACGGCAGCTACGACCCCACCAGGCCGCCCACCCAAACCGAGCAGGCCGCCGTCTCCGATTCGACCACCCGCGCCCTGGAACGCCACGGCGGCAACCGGATCTACGCCGTCACCGCCACCGACGGGCGCCGCTGGGACGTGATTGTGCTGGATGGCGACCGCCAAGTGCTGGGCCAGTTGCAGCGCACCTGGCGGGCGCTGCGCCTCAAGGGCATGGACCGGCGTTCCGTGGCCTCCCTGCGCCAAGCGGCCGAACGGGCCGCGCTGTTGACCTACGCCGTGTCCGCCGCCGGCGTGCGCACCCCGCGCCTGGTGGGCATTGGCGAGGCAGCCGATTCGATGATGCTGATCCAGGAACACCCGGGCGGGCTGCGGTCAATCCGGGACATGCGGGCGGCCGAGATTTCCGATGCCGCCCTGAAGGACGCCTGGGTCCAGTTGAGCCACGCCCATGAGGCCGGCCTGGCCCACCGCTCCATCACGGCCGATTCGATCCTGTTTGGCGCCGGCCAAGGTGACGATCAAAACGTCTGGCTGATCGGCTGGGATAACGGCGATGTCGCCTCGTCCGAACTGGCCCGGCGTTTGGACCTGGTGCAACTGGTGACGGTACTGGCCCTCAAGGTGGGTCCCGACCGGGCCATCGCCGCGGCCAAGTCAGTCTTGTCCCGGGAGACCCTTTCGGCCTTGGCGCCGCTGCTGCAACCGGTGGCCTTCCCGCCCGCCACCCGGGAACAGGTCAAGGGCAACAAGGAAGTGATCGATGACACCCGCCAGCAGTTGGCGGACCTGAACCCGTCCGAATCCGGCGCCGCGCCGTTCCAACTGGTGCGCTTCGGGTGGCGGACCGTGCTGATCGCCACCCTGGCCATTGTGGCCGTCTGGGTGGTGCTGGCCACCACCACGTTTGACCAGATCGTCGAATCGGTCAAGAGTGCCAACCCGTGGTGGATGGGGATTTCGCTCTGCCTGTCGCTGCTGACCTACCTGGGCGCCGCCATGACCTTGAAAGGCTTCTTCCCGGGTCGGCTGTCGCTGTGGAAGGCCATCTTGACCCAAGTGGCGGCCTCGTTTGCCGCCCTGGCCGCCCCCGGCGGTGTGGGACCGGCGGCCCTGAACCTGCGGTTGCTCTACAAGCAAGGCGCCAAGACCTCGCTGGCTGTCGCCACGGTGGCTCTAACTCAGGTGGCGTTGTTCCTGGTCACCCTGCTGATGCTGGTGGGCGCGGCCATCATCACCGGCAACGCCGATGTTCTGACCAACCTGCCGTCCACCGCCATCCTGATTGCCGTGGCCGTGGTGGGCGCGGTCGCCATGCTGTTGCTGATCCCCAAGCTGCGGGCCTGGATCTGGGTCCGGATTGGCCCCACCTTTGCCCAGGTGTGGCCCCGCCTGGTGTGGGTGCTGGGACGGCCCCGTCGCCTGGTCTACGCCCTGGCCGGCACCGTCATCCAGACGGCCGGCTACGTCGCGGCCTTCTGGGCTGCGCTGCAGGCCTTCCCACTGCCGGATCTGTCACTGGTGACCATCGCCCTGATCTACCTGGTGGGCAACTCGTTAGGTTCGGCCGTACCCACCCCAGGCGGCCTGGGCACGGTCGAGGCCGCCTTGACCACCGGCTTGCGCACGGCTGGGATCGGCACCGCCATGGCGGCCTCCGCCGCTCTGCTGTTCCGGGCCATCACCTATTGGGCCCGCGTGCCACTGGGCTGGATTGCGTTCTCCCACCTGCAGAAGCATGAGGATCTGTGATGGCCGCCCTGCAACTGCCGCTGCGGGCTCACCTGGCGTTGGGCGCCGGCCGGGCCGCTGCCGCCGCCTCGCGCCTGTTGCGACGCGGGCGCGGCCAGGTGGTGGGCGGCCGGGTGATGCTAAAGGTGGACCCACAACTGATCACCCGCCTGGCGGCCGGCAAGCAAATCACCCTGGTCAGCGCCACCAACGGCAAGTCCACCACCACCCGGATGATCGCCGGGGCGCTGCGCTCCAAGGGCGCCGTGGCACACAATCTGACCGGCGCCAACATGGGGCCGGGCGTGGTGACCGCCCTGGCGGCCAACCGGACGGCCCCCTACGCTGCCTTGGAGGTCGATGAGGCCCACCTTCCGGCGGTGGCCGCCCAAACCGGCGCCAGCCAGCTAGTCCTGATGAACCTGACCCGCGACCAGCTCGACCGGGGCAGCGAGGTCAAGATGCTATCGCGGCGCTGGCACGACCTGGCCGCGCAGCTTGACAGCATGACCACAATTCTGGCCAATGCCGACGATCCGATGGTGGTGTGGGCGGTCAAGCCCGCGCCCAATGTGACCTGGGTGGGCTGCGGCCAGTGGTGGACCGACGATGCCGCCTTGTGCCCCGAATGCGGTTCTACCCTGCTGCGAGACCAGGACGGCACCGGCACGGCCCCCTGGCGCTGCCCCGCCTGCGGCCTGGCTCGGCCCGCCACCACCTGGTCCATCACACCGGACGCCACCAGCATCGTGACCCCGGACGGCACCACCCTGACCCCGCACCTGCAACTGCCCGGCCGGGTCAACGTGGGCAACGCCGCCATCGCAGTGGCCGCCGCCGCCCAGCGCGGGGTTGAGCCGGCCGCCGCCGTGGCCGCCTGTGAACAGGTCCAGGACGTGGACGGCCGCTACATCACCACCACCCTGGAGGGCCACCCGGTGCGCCTGTTGCTGGGCAAGAACCCGGCCAGTTGGGCGGAAATGCTGGGCATTGTGGCCCGGTCCGGCGCGCGCCTGTGCACGGTGCTCAACGCCCGCGGCCAGGACGG
>JAISTN010000354.1 GCA_031272565.1 Bifidobacteriaceae bacterium | reverse complement strand
CGTCTCAATGCCGTCGCCGTGGTCGATCACCAAGGTCCAGTTGCCGCCCGAATCGCAACGCACTTCGGTCACCACGCCATCGGCCGCGGCGTAGATTGGCCCACCCCGGCCGCCGGCCGCCAGGTCGACGCCCTCATGCAGCTTCCAGGTACCAGAAATCGGGTGGGTGCGGAAGCCGAACGGTGACCGGATGGGGCCGGCTCCGGGCGAGGTCCAGCCGGTCGAGGCCACCGTGTAGGGCGAATCGCTGCCGCCCAGCACCGTGCCCTTGTCGGCCGAGGTCCAGATCACCGCCTCGCCCACCTTGACCTGCAGATCGCCCGAATCGGCCAGGACCAGGACGGCGCCGGCGGCCGTGGAGCCGGCCGACCACAACGGTTCACCGTTGGCGTAGACCGCCAGGTCGCCATCGGACTGCAAAACCAGTTGGTCACCCGGCTGGGACGGCGCCTTCAGAGTCCAGACCTTCTGGTTGCGGTTGTTGTACAACAAGACTTCGCCATCGGAGCTGACCGTGATGTAGTAGGCGTTCGAAGGGGACACCAGCCGTTCGCCGTACTCCAGCGATTCGCCGGGCGTTAGCTGCGTCGGGTAGACGTTGGTCGAAGTAACTAGGCGGCCCACCACTTCCGGGCGGCTGTCCGGGCGCTGCAAAAAGACCGTGTAGGCGTAGGTGGTGTCCGGCTGCAAGCCCTGATCAACCACCTGGCTGATGTCGTTGCCCAGTGGCACCTCGACGCCCTCGGCTGGGGTCTCCGGCGGCGATTCGCCCACCATGCGGCGCACCATCAACGTGGCGCCGTCCTCCAAGGCGGGGGGTTCCCAGTTCAGGATCAGGGCGACGTTGGAGACCTGGGTCGAATTGAGATTGTCGACGGCGACGGCCGGCTGCAGGCGGGCGGTCATGGAACGGGCGGACAGTTCCATGACGTGGCGCCGGGACACCATCTCGATGGTGTCCCGCAGCGGCGTCAGGGCCCCCTCCGTGGTGATGGCCGTGGCGGGCGACCCGGCGGCCGACAGCCCGATGGCGGCAGCGCCACCCGCCAGGGCCAGGGCGATGGCGGCGGCCAGCGGCTTGGTGTGGCGGCGCAGGGTGCCAACCAAGGACGAGAAGGACACCGGCTTGACGGCCTTGACGGTTTCCAGCACCTCGCTTTGACGGTGGGCGTCTGCCACCACCTTGGCCTCGGCCGGGGCCACGGCCTGGCGTTGGGCGGCCAACTGCTGGCTGGTCGCAGCCGTGGGCAAGGGCCGGTGCGGCCGGCTGGCACCGGCCGCGGCGGTGGCCGTCTGGGCGGCGGTGGGCCGGTGTGGCGGGAAGGCCGGCTGGGCGGCCGGCCGCGTCGCCACGTGAGGGCCGGGGCGGGCGGTGGCTGGGGCCGCGGCCGGATGGGCCGCGGGGGCGGCCGAGGCCGCCTGACGGATGTTGTGCCCGGCGGTGGCCAGTGCGGTCACCCGGGTGTGAGGCACCGGCGGCGCGGCCGGCGAATGGAAGCTGTGGGGCTGGGGTTGAGGCGCTTGGCTGTGCGTCCCCGCCGCGTGCGGGAAACCCATGGCCGGGTCCAACCGCGTGGGCGGTGTGGCGTACGAGGCCGTCCGCGCGGCCTGGTCACGCTGCTCCCTCAATTGGCGGCGCGTCAGCGGCTGAGGGGCCACGCGCGCATCACTCATGAGGTGAGTCTTCCTTCCAGGAGGGTTTGGGCGGAGAACAGAGCTAACTGCCCATCCTAACAAAAGTGCCTGGCCAGCCGCTTCGGGGGCTTGGCCGCCAGGGCGCACCGACCCGGGCGGCGGCGGGCGCCGGCGAACAAGCCTCTACGCTGGACGCATGGCCAACCCGCAGACCTACCGGCCGGAACCCGGGGCCATTCCCACCGACCCGGGGGTGTACAAATTCCGGGACCCCCACGGCCGGGTCATCTACGTGGGCAAGGCCAAGAACCTGCGGGCCCGGCTGGCCAACTACTTCCAGCCGCTCGCATCGCTCCACCCGCGCACCCGGCAGATGGTCACCACGGCCGCGGCGGTCGAATGGACCGTGGTGGCCACCGAAGTCGAAGCCCTGGCCCTGGAATACCAGTGGATCAAGCAGTTCGACCCGCGCTTCAACATCAAGTACCGGGACGACAAGTCATATCCGTTCCTGGCCGTCACCGTGGCGGAGGAATACCCGCGCGCCCAGGTCATGCGGGGCGCCAAGACGCAGGGCGTCAAGTACTTTGGCCCCTACGGCCACGCCTGGGCCATCCGTGAGACCCTGGACCAGTTGACGCGGGTCTTCCCGCTGCGGACCTGCTCCGGGGCGGTCTTCCAACGCTACCGGCGCCAGGGCCGAGCCTGCCTGCTGGGCTACATCGACAAGTGTTCGGCCCCTTGCGTGGGGCGGGTCACGGCCGAACAGCACCGGGCCATCGTGGATGACTTCCTGGCCTTCATGGAAGGCGACACCGGCCGCTTCCTGACCCAAGTACTGGACCAGATGAAGGCGGCCGCGGCGGCCCAAGACTACGAACGGGCGGCCAAGCTGAGGGACGATGCCGCCGCCCTGGCCAAAGTGGTGGAACGCAACGCCGTGGTGCTGCCAGAGGGCACAAGGGCGGACATCTTCGCCCTGGCGGATGACGAACTGGAAGCCGCCATCCAGGTCTTCTACGTCCGCGGCGGGCGGATCACCGGGCAGCGCGGCTGGATTGTCGAAAAGATGGAGGCGGTTGACCAGCCGGCCCTGGTGGCCTCGCTGCTCCAGACCGTCTACGGGGCCGGCGACGATGTGCCGCGGGAGGTCTTGGTGCCGGTGCTGCCCGCCGGCGCCCGCGAACTGGAGGCCTGGCTGCGGGGCCTGCGCGGCGGATCGGTCGAGATCCGGGTGCCGCGCCGCGGTGTCAAGGCTCAGTTGGCGGCCACGGCCCTGACCAACGCCGAACAGGCCCTGGCCCTGCACAAGACCCGGCGGGCCGGGGACTTGACCACCCGGTCGCAGGCGCTGCGCGAGTTGCAACAGGCGCTGGACTTGCCCCAGGCGCCGCTGCGGATCGAGTGCTACGACATCTCCCACACCCAGGGTTCGTTCCAAGTTGGTTCGATGGTGGTGTTCGAGGACGGCCTGGCCCGCAAATCCGAATACCGCCACTTCACCGTCCGCGGCCCCGCCGGGGCCGGCGCGCCGGACGACACGGCGGCCATGGCGGAGGTGTTGAGCCGCCGCTTCAAGCGGTTGGCCGGTGAAACCGGGGCGGCTCAAGGCGACGAGGCAGGCGAGACCCCAAGCAGCGGCGAGGTGGCCGTCACCGAGGCGGCCGGGCGGGCGCCATCGGCCTTCGCCTACCCGCCCAACCTGCTGGTGGTCGATGGCGGCCCACCCCAGGTGGCGGCGGCGGCCCGGGTGCTGGCACAACTGGGCGTCAAGGACGTGGCCCTGGCCGGCCTGGCCAAGCGCCTGGAGGAAGTCTGGCTGCCGGGGGAGGAGTTTCCGGTCATCTTGCCGCGGGCCTCGGAGGGCCTGTACCTGTTGCAGCGGGTACGGGACGAGGCCCACCGGTTCGCGATCGGCGCCCACCGCAAGGCCCGGTCCAAGGGCATGACCGTGTCCGCCCTGGACGGCGTACCCGGCCTTGGCCCGGCCAAGGCGAAGGCGCTGCTGAA
>JAISTN010000332.1 GCA_031272565.1 Bifidobacteriaceae bacterium | reverse complement strand
ATTCACCCCGGGCCGACGACCTGACCGTGGCCCGGTCTTACTTTGACCACCAGCCCTACTGGGAACGCGACGACGCCGGCGAGTTGATCTACACCGAATTTCAGCACACCTTTGAGGACCACATCACGGACTTGGCCGCCACCGGCTTCCAGGTGGACCAGGTCTGGGAGCCGCAGTGGACGGCCGAGGCGGCGCCCGATGGCGCCTGGGGCCTGTGGTCCGCCGAGCGTTGCGCCCTGGTTCCGGGCACGCTGATTGTCGCCGCACACAAGGCGCGCTGACCGGGCCCGTTCGGTGGCCGGCCTTGAGGGGAAGGCGCCCCCGGGGCCGGCGGAGGGTGACCGACCCGGGGGCGCCAGGCTCTGGGAGCGCCTACCAGACGGGGCCGCCAGAGTTGAGCAGGGAGGCGGCCGCGAACTGGCCACCGCCCTTGGACTTGTAGAAGTAGAGCTGGCCGGTGGTGTCGTTGCGGCCCACAATGTCCGCCAGGGCGTCGCCATTCAGGTCAGCCCCGGCCGCCAGGGTGAAGGCCCCCCAGCCCTTGCCCACCTGGACCGGCGCCTGGAAGGTGCCGTTGCCCTTGCCAAAGTAGGCGTACAACAAGCCGGTGGAACTGATGCCCAGAATGTCCATCTTCTTGTCGTTGTTCAGGTCGCCCGCGCCAAAGCACTGGAAGCCGGTCCAGCCGTGGCCCACTTCCTTGCGCTCGGTCTTGAAGCCGCCCTTGCCGTTGCCGGAATAGAGCCACAGCTTGCCGGCCGTGTCGATGGCCAACAGGTCGTTGAACTTGTCGCCGTCCAGGTCACCGGACGGGATGATGCGGTAGGCCGACCAGCCCTTGCCGTTCTGGACCTTGGCGGCCAGTTTGTTGCCCGTCTTGCCTTTCCACAGCCACATGACGCCGGAAGCATCGACCGTGATGACATCCGCCAGGCCGTCGGCATCCCAGTCACCCGGGCCAAACACCTTGGAGCCGTTCAGCCCACTGGAGACAAGCGTCACCGCGCTGCCCAGCGACTTCAAGTCCGCCCCCACGTGGTACTGGTGCAAGGCGCCGCCGCTGGTGGCAACGGCCAGGATTTCACCCTTGCCATCGCCGCTCAGATCCGGCGTCAGTGTGAACGACTCGTACCTATGCGTGGGCGGCGGTACCACGATGGGCGGCACCAACTGGCCGGCCGAGGTGGCCGTGGCCGTGGTGTAGCCCGTCAGGGTGCCGGTCACCTTCACGGTCAGCGTGAAGCCCACGTCGGCCGGCTTGACCACGTAGTTGACACTCGTGGCGCCTGAAATGGGGGTGCCGTTGCGCAGCCACTGGTAGGTCAACGTCACGCCGGCGGGCGACCAGGTGCCTGGCGCGGCCGAAACCGTCTGGCCGGATTCGACCGTGCCGGTAATGGTGACGGTGCCCGGCGTGATGGTGCCATCTAGGACCGTCTGGCTGGCCGAGGGCGCATTGGCGGAGGCGTAGCCAGCCTTGGTCACCGTCACCACCACGCGCAGGTAGTGGCCGTTATCGGACGGCTGGATGGTGTAGGCCACGGCGGTGGCGCCGGTGATGGGCGTCCCGTCGAGTTGCCACTGGTAGGCCGGGATCAGGCTCGTGACAGACCAGGTACCCGGAGTGGCCGAGACGGTGCTACCCACCTGGACCGTGCCAAGAATGCTCGGCTGGGCAACCAGCGTGATGGTGCCCTGCGCCACCACCGCCCCGGCCGAGACCGCACTGGTGGTGGCATAGGTCGGCTTGGCGCCGGTCACCTGGACCGTCAGCGTCTTGTCCAGGTCCGCCGGTTGGATGACGTAGCTCGCCGCAGTCGCCCCGGACACCGCCACGCCGTCCAACTGCCACTGGTAGGTGAAGGTGGCGTCCGATGGCGTCCAGCTACCGGGCATGGCCGTGACGGTCTCCCCGACCTGGACCGTGCCACTGATGCTGGGCGTACCTGGCACCATGGGGCTGGGGGGCGCCACCACCGCCCCGGCCGAGGTGGCACTGGCCGAGGCGTAGCCGGTCTTGGAGCCGGTCACCACCACCGTCAGGGTCTTGCCGGCGTCTGCCGCCTGCAGGGTGTAGGTGACAGCGGTGGCCCCGGCCACGGCCACACCGTCCAGCTCCCACTGGTAGGCCAAGGTGGTGTCCGATGGCGTCCAGGTGCCGGGCAGCGCCGTCACGGTCTGGTCCACCTGGACCGTGCCGCTGATGCTGGGCGTGCCCGGTGTGACCGGCACGATTGGGGCCACGGCGGAGAAGACCTTCCATTCGACCACACCCATGTAGGCGGTGGCCGGCTTGGTCAGTGTGATGCGCATGGCCGTGGTGGTGATCGGGTCATGCGTCACCGTGTCGTATTGGCCGTAGGTGGTGGTGTAGGTGGAGTGGTTGGGGATTTCGGTCCAGGCCGAGGTGCTCAGGTTGTAGTACTCGATCTTCCAGGAGGCCGGCAGCAGCAGACCGGTGTGGGACGGGTTGGAGCCACCCGAATCATCATCGAACAGCACTTGGCTCAGGTCCGTGGTGATGGGCGTGGCCCAGGTCAGCGTGGCCGTGGCCGTCGGATTGGCGTTGCTGTCACCCCAGACGCCCCAACTCTGGGTGTAGTTGGAGCCCACCGGGAACGGATCGTTCAGGTCGTTGATGCCAATCGGTATGCCGCTGGAGCAGTTCCAGGTGGTGCAGGCCGTGGCGGTTGGATCGGCATCCGGCGCCAGGTTGTCCTTGTCGGGGTCGGTTGGTGCCGGCACGCTGACGGAGCCGATCGCCGAATAGTTGCCGGCCGCGTCGAGGGAACGGTACTGCACCGTACCAGTGGCGTTGACCACCACCGCGCCCCGGTAAGTCAGCCAGGTGCCGCTGGTACCAATCCGGTATTGCAAGCCGGCCAGGCCCGAATCGGCATCCGCCCCCGTCACGGTCAACAGGCGGTAGTCATTGTCGAACAAAGCCGAAGCCGTGGGCGCGGTGGTGTCCAGCTTGATGGTGGCGTTGGCGACGGCGGAGACCAGCGCGAACAGGTTGGTGGCCCGGGCCTGCACCGCGTGCGTGCCCGTGCCGCTCAAGGTGAACGGCGCGGTGTAGGGCGTCCAGGCGCCGCCGTCAACCGCGTACTCCACCGTCGGTGACGGGTCCGCCAGGTCGGTCACGTTGACCGTCACCGTGGGGCTGGTGCCGTACCAGCCGGAGGCCGGCGTGGTGGGGCTGACTGACAGGCTGACCACCGGCGGCGAGGCCGGGGCGCTGGCTACCGTAACCACACACTTGGGCCTGACGGTGGTGCCGGCCACCGTGCCGTAGACGTCGAACGTGCCGGCCACGGCGTACTGCGCGGCCGGGATGGCGTCCCAGACCACGGCCAGGGACTCCGACGTGCCGTCGTTGTAGTTGGCGATGGCCCGTTCCGGCAGGTTCGGCGCCACATACTGGTTGGTGCCCACCGCACCGTCGACAAAGTTGTTGATGGCCGTGCCAGGCGTGTCGCGGACATAGACCGTGGCGCTGGCAATCAGGGACGTGCCTTGGACAAAGCCCAGCACGGTGAACTGGCCGGCGGCGGCGTAGCTGGACGGCTCGACCGTCTGCCAGGTGACCGGCAGGTCCAACCGGGCATTGTCATCCCAGACCGCCTCGACCGTGGCTGGCAGCACCGGCGCGGTACCGGTGACGGTGCGCACGGCGGGCGATTCGACCGCCGTTGGATCAAGTCCGTAGACCTCCCATTCGATGATGCCCGGGTAGTTGGAGCCGGTGGCAGACTGGCCCATCCAGGCCCGCACCGCGGTGGTGAAGACCGGGTCAAACGTGACGTCGTTGAAGACGCCCCGGGCCACGCCGTAGGTGCTGGGGTTCGGAATGTCGACCCAGACGCCCGAACTGTTGAGGTACTGCATGTGCCAGGAGGCGGGCGGCGCCACACCGTCGGTCTTGGTGGAGCAACTGGTGCCGCAGTCGTCATGCCACAAGATCGAGGTCTCGTCGACCCGGACGGTGTAGGGCCAGGTCAACTGGACCCACCACTCACCGCCAGTCGAGGGGGTGGTGTGCCAGGTGCCCCAGGCGTTCGCTTCCGCCCCCGCCGGGTAGGTGGTGTAGCCGTCGTTCAAGGCGGCGGTCAGGTTCCAGGTCGTCACCGCGCTGGCCGTGGCGGTGGCCGATGGCGCGATGTTCGGCTTGGCGCCGGCCGTGACCGTGATGTCTAGTTCGACCTGTTGCGAACTGGTCAAGGCGCCATCGGACGCCTCCAGTTTCAGCACATAGTGGCCAGACACGGTGAACTGGGCCACGGTGGTGGCCTGGGCCGGATCAAGGAAGATGACGCCGCCGCCGGTGGGGCCACTGACCAGCGACCACTGCGTGGTCAGGACGCCGCTGGGCAGGGCGTCATCGCCCACCGTGCCCACCAGGCGGGCCTGGGCCGGCTGGACATAGGCGGGGTCAACCGAGGCCCGCACCTTCGGTGCGACGTTGGTGGGGGTGGGCACCGAGGCCGGGTTGTAGAAGGCCTGGATCTCCTTGAGGCCCGTCTTGTAGCCCTGCGCGTGGCTGACCGTCAACCGAATCTGGGTGGTGGTGACGGCCGGGAACTTGGCCAGGTTGTAGTTGCCCTGCGGCGCGGCCGGAGTTCGGTTCTGGTCCGGTATGACCTGCCAGGCGGTGCCGGTCCAGTACTCCAGTTGATACAGCCTGGGCGGCGCGTAGCCGGACACGGTGGCGGTCGATGACGTGTTGTAGTAGTACGTCCGCACCGTGTTGATCAGGGTGGCGGAACCGAAGTTGACGGTCAGGGTGTCGGTGGCGTTGGCCGAGCCGGCCGTGCCCCAGAAAGGCTCGTTGACGGTGCTGCCGTCCACCGCGTTGGCGGCGGCCCGGCCGCTGGCGCTGTAGCTGGCCGTGACCGTCTTGCCCTTGGCGAAGTTCTGGTTGACCCAGCTACCCGTGGTGATGTCGGTGCCGGCCTTCTGGAAGGCGTCCACCACGCGGGACGAATCTGCGAACCGGACCTGGGAGGCGGATTGGAAGCTGCGGATGTTGTTGGTCACCACGGTGGCGCCCGCCGCCGGGTTGTCCGGCAGTTGGACCGTGCCGGTGGCGGGGTCATAGATGACGTGGGTCAGCTTGTCGACGGTGAAGGCCAGTTGGCCGTTGATCCACAGCGAATAGCCGGCCGGCACCTGGCTGGCGTAGTTGGTGCCCGTCTGGTCCCAGATGATCTGCAGGTTGTAGCCGTGGACGGACAGGTTGTTGGCGGCGAAGTGGTCCCAGCCAATGTCGATCGGGTCAAGCTCAATTTTGGCGTCTTCCCGCGGGCGGAAGCCCATGGCGTCCTCGATCACCGTCCAGTTGGTGGTGCCCAGGATGGTGTGTTGGATCCAGGAGCGGTAGCCGATCGACCCGCCGGCAGCCGCTGAGCCGTTCGACCAAAACTCGTTCTGGTTGGGCTGGCGGTTGTCGCCGCCCTGGTAGTGCGCCCAGGCGTTCCAGTAGAGCAGCTTCTTGTAGTCATCCGCGGTGATGTAGCTGGTGGGATAGTTGCGCAGGGCGGAGGTCAGCAGGCGGAAGGTGACCGTTGAATTGATGATGGAGAAGTTGTTGCTGCCAGCGTTGCCGGCCGCGATGCGCGCCAGGTTGTCCACCTGATTGGCGGTGTAGAAGGGGAAGATCGGGTACTGGTCGGCATCCGCCCACAGCCGCAGGGCCTCCAGGTACTTGGCGTCGTAATCGGCGTCCCCTGGCTGCGGCATCAGGCCCACCGCATAGGGGTAGTAGTTGTTGATTTCCTTGTACGGGTTGGCGTAGCCGTCGGAGGTGAAATGGTGCTTCAGCAGGTTGCCGTACAGGCCCACCTCATCCGGATCCGACCGGGCATCCTCCCACAGCACGTCTAGCACGGCCTGTTTGATCGAGGCGGCCAAGTTGTCCATTTCGGTGGCCTTGGCCGTGTTGCCGGCCAGGCGGTAGAAGTTGGCGGCGGCGACCGCGTTGGAATAGAGGTAGGCGGACTCGGTCCGGTCCATGTTCTGCACCGACCCGCTGCCGGTGCGGAAGTAGAACGAGACGGCATCGGCGTCGTTGCCGGTCATGGACGTGTAGTTGAACTCGACCAGGTTGTTGTTGTTCGAATCGTAGGTGGCTAGCAGGCCCTTGACGTCATTTTCACCCGCCAGGCCCAAGGTGGCCCCGATGGTACTGGGGCCACCGTGCAACTCATAGGCCCGCCAGGCCGCCTCGGTGATGTACTGGGTGAAGCTGGCCCCCCAGTGGGCCGGGTAGCCGGGGTTGTCGATGTACCGTGACGACTTGGCGACCTGCCCGGCGGACAGCACCGGGCCGTAGGAGTAGACCGGGTTGCGGAAGTACTTCAGGTCATCGATAAACATGCCGGTGGTCAGCACGATGGCGTTGTTGTAGCCCAGCACGCCTTCCATTGAGGTGGGGAACTGGTAGTCGTTGCCGGGAATGTTGGCGTCCAGGTAGTTGTAACGCAGCAGCCACCAGCGGTAGTAGAGGGTCTTGTCGATGTTGTCTTCCGGCGTGTCCAGGAACGGCAGGTTTTCAACCCACCACCA
>JAISTN010000302.1 GCA_031272565.1 Bifidobacteriaceae bacterium | reverse complement strand
CGGATGCCGTACTTGTTGTCGAACTTGGACTTGGTCACCGAATCGTTGACGTTGATGGCCGGGAAAGCCAAACTGGCGGCATCGGCCAACTGGTACAACCGGTGCACGCCCGTGGTGGTCTCCTCCGACACGCCCCGCACCCCGGCCACCGCCCGGCCAAACCAGCCCGGCCGGGCCGCCTCCACCTGCCGCAGCGCCTCCTGGATGACCTGGCCCTCCGCGCTGCCAGCCAAACTGACAAACGAGGCCGCCGTCTCACCTTCCAGCTCCAAATCGCGGCCCACGTGCAAGGCCAAAGTGGCGTCACCGCCATCGTCCACCAGCAGATCCGGGCCGCCCTCACCCCAAGTCAAGGCCTGCACCGTGCACCACCAGTAGTCCGCCAACGATTCGCCCTTCCAGGCGAACACCGGCTGGCCCTGGACACGGTCCGGTGTGCCCTCCGGGCCCACCGCCACGGCCGCCGCTGCCTCATCCTGGGTTGAGAAAATGTTGCAGCTCGCCCAACGCACTTGGGCCCCCAAGGCCACCAGGGTTTCAATCAGGACCGCCGTCTGCACCGTCATGTGCAGCGAACCGGTGATGCGCGCACCCTTCAGCGGCTGGGCCGCGCCGTATTCCTCCCGCAACGCCATCAGCCCCGGCATCTGCTGTTCGGCCAGCTTGATCTGATGCCGGCCGGCCGCGGCCAGCTTCAAGTCCCGGACCGCATAGCGGACCGGCTTCATGTCCAAGCGGTGGCGCGCCGCCGGGCCGCCCGCCTGGCTCACGGTACCTGCTCCAAGGGCGAGGCGCGGTGTGCCAGCAAGCCGGGCACGCCGCCGTCTACGGGATAAGCCACGGCACAGGCCTCACAGGCCAGGGAGTCAGCTTGGTCCACCAGTTCTCCTTTACATACGGGACAGCGCAGTACGCTCCTGACCCACTGGTCCATGTCCTAGCCTCCTTGGACCCGTTTCCGGTTGTTCGCCTACGGCCTTGCGAGGTGATTCATCTCTCCCTGGCGGCTGCGGGGCCCCTGTTGGTGCCCCACGCCTGGCCCGGCCGCTCCCACAGGGACTCTGCCCCGAGGGCGACCCTCGGCTTGGCGGGGCATCTCACAGCCGGCTGCCTGACTGCCGCCTTGGCGAGTCTGAATCACCTCTTTGAGTCGATCAGGTGCGACAGGCCAGTGCGCACCTTCACCATCACGTCCTCATCCGCCGCCTCCACGTTGAGCCGCAACAACGGCTCCGTGTTGGAGGGCCGGACATTGGCCCACCACCGGGGCGCCTGATCCCAGTGGCCAATGGTCAACCCGTCTAGGGTATCGATACTGACAACTCCGCGCGCGGCATCGGGCGCATAAGCCTGCCGGACCCGCTCAACCACCGCCGCCGGGTCCGCCACCCGGAAGTTGATCTCGCCGCTGGCGTGATAAGGCCAATAGACCTCCGCCAGCGCGCTCAAGGTGTGGTCAGAACTGCCCAACGCCGCCAACACGTGCAGCGCGGACAGGATGCCCGTGTCGGCGTAGAAGAAGTCCCGGAAGTAGTAGTGGCCAGAATGCTCCGCCCCAAAGACCGCATCATGCTGGGCCATCACCGGCTTGATTAAGGCGTGGCCCACCGGGGTGCGCAGCGTGGTCGCGCCAGCCGCCTGGGCCAGTTCCGGCAAGGCCTGAGAAGTGATCGCATTATGGACAATGACGGGCTGGCGGCCGGCCGCCTGTTCGAGGCCGATCTGGTGCAGCGCAATGACAATCCCAATCACCGAAGGGTTGACCACCCGGCCGGTTTCATCAACCACGAAGCAGCGGTCGGCATCGCCGTCAAAGGCCAGCCCCAAGTCAGCCTGGTGCTCGGTCACGGCCCGCTGCAGGTCCCGCAGGTTGGCCGGGTCCAGCGGGTTGGCCGGGTGGTTGGGGAAGGTGCCGTCCGGTTCAAAGTAGAGCTTGATCAGGTTGACCGGCAGGGCCGGCAGGCCGGCGCTGGTGCCCAACACCGCCTCCGCCACCACCCCGCCCATGCCGTTGCCGGCGTCCACCACCACGGTCAGCGGCCGGCTGGTAGCCAAGTTGACCAAGCCGCGCAGGTAGCGGGCAAAGTCCGGCAGCACGTCAAGCTGGGTGACTGCGCCTGGCTGGGCGGCCGGGGTTGGGTTTGGGTTGGCCTCCGCCTGGCGGACCACCTCGCCCAAGCCGGCCTCCCGGCCCATCGGCTTGGCGCCGGCCCGCATCAACTTGAGGCCGTTGTCGCCCGCCGGGTTGTGTGAAGCTGTCAACATGGCGCCGGGCAGGCCGCGCGCGCCGGAGGCATAGTAAATGGTGTCAGTCGAAACCTGACCCAGGTCGATCACGTCCTGGCCGGCCCCAGTGATGCCCTCAATCAAGGCCTTGGCCATGGCCGGGCCGGACAACCGCATGTCATGGCCCACCAGGATGGCCGGCGCCTGGTCAAAGGCCGCCGCGATGGCTACCCCCAAGGCCACCGCCTCGGCCGGCCCCCACTGTTCGGGGACGGCCCCCCGCAGGTCGTTCGACTTGGTGATCGCCGTCAGAGAATGCACCGACCTAGCTTAACCGGTCGGCCATGGGCCAACCTTGGTACCCCGCTGGTGGGTCATGGGGCCTCTGGTCACCCGCTGGTGGCTCATGGCCTCCCTAGGCCCCCGCTTGGTGGGGTGGTAAGCCCACGACGAATGGCTTGGGACGGTGAGCGGGGCCAGCTTGGGCAGTATCGACAGGTTTGTCGGTGGTTGGGTCAGGGGACGTGTTGGCTGGGGACGACGGGGTTGGCCGGCCTGGGTCGTATCGACAGGTTGGCGGGGTGGCAAGTCCGCGACGAATGGCCTGGGACGCTGAGTGGCACCGGCACTTGCGGAGAGACTTGCGGTAGTTCCGGGCCCCTTCCAGCCGATCCGGAGAGACTTGCGGTAGTCCACAGGGCGGCATCGGGCATTCCGGAGAGACTTGCGGTAGTCCACAGGGCGGCATCGGGCATTCCGGAGAGACTTACGGTAGTTCTGGGCCCCTTCCAGCCGATCCGGAGAGACTTCCGGTAGTTTTTCGGGCCGAAAACTGCAGCAACTCTCTCCGCACGGCAGATAACGGCTCCTGGACTACCAGAACTCTCTCCACATGGGTCGGTTACGCACCTCGGACTACCACAACTCTCTCCGCAGGGCTGATCTGGGTTCCTGAACTACCAGAACTCTCTCCACATGGGTCGGTTACGCACCTCGGACTACCACAACTCTCTCCGCATGACGATGGCATGACAGGACTAGCCGGGGATCTTCACGTCGATCCTGGTCAATCTTGGGTCTGATTTTGACCAGAATCGCTCTGAAGGTCCCCCGGACCGACCTTCACGCCGATCCTGGTCAGTTTTCGGCACAAGATTGACCACGATCGCTCTGAAGGTCCCAGGTGGTGCCGGGCTGGCCGGGGCGGGCAAGGTAACTGCGAGTTTTCGGGGACTTGTGTACGGGTAGCGCCCGATGCCGCCCCTGGACTGGCCCCCCAACCAACTGGCCGACATCGGCGGCAAGGCGCTGACCTGCGCAAACGTATCCGACCTCGTTAGGGGCGGCGGCGGCAACGCCGCCCGCCACCCCTCGAACCAGCCCGACCCGTACACAAGTCCTCGAAAACTCGCAGTTACCCCGCCAGGCCACCGGCCCGGTCGTCCCAGGCCACCCGTCACGGACTTACTACCTCACCAACTTGCCGGTCCAACCCCAGACCCGCCCACCCAGCCGTCCCCAGCCAGTTCGTCACGGACTAACCACCTCGCCAACTTGACGCCAACAACCCAGGCCCACCCACCCAGTCGTCCCCGGCCAACCGTCCCAAACCCAACCACCGGCCAACCTGTCGACACCACCCAAGCCGGCTCGGACCTCCGTCCCCAGCCAGTTCGTCACGGACTAACCACCTCGCCAACTTGACGCCAACAACCCAGGCCCCCCCACCCAGTCGGGCCCGTCCAGCCCGTCAATGTCCCCATCACGCAAAGATCCACCCAAGCGCAGCCCGCCGTAACCCGGGCACTTCCGGGGGGCGGCCGGGGCCGATAGACTGCCCCTGACCCCATCAGTGACCAACATGAGCCCCTTGGAGGCCAACGATGTCCCACCGTGTCCCGCTCCACATTCAACTGACCGCCGCCATTGGCCTGGCCGCCGTGGCCATGCTGGTGGCACCGGCCGCCCAAGCCGATCCCACCACACCGGAACCGGCCACGGCCGCCACCCAGGCCGAGCCGATGGTGACGGACCACGAATCAGAAGAAAACGGCACGTTTGCCAGCGCCAACCGGATCCAGTACGGGCGCAACATGGCCGCCCAGATGTACGCCGATGGCGGGGCCTGCGATGTCGACTACTTCTACCTCACCACCCTGGCCACCGGACCGCTGCGGATCACCTTTGAACACGCCGACTTTGGCGCACCGGCCAACTCCGACGCCGCCTGGATCAGGGTCTACGACTCCAGCGGCGTCGAAAACTCCAGCACCCGGCTGGCCGCCGTCACATCCACCTTTGGCGACACCGTCACCACGATCCTGCTGCCCAACCTGGAACAGGGCGGCTACATCATCAAGATCCAGGCCTGCCCCAGCTTTGGCGCCTCCTGGAACCAGCCATACACCATCACCACCGGCCCCGCCCACCTGCGCCTGGCCTTGTCACCGGACCTGACCGGCGACGGCCTGGGTGAGATCCTGGCCCTGCGCTGGGACGGCACCCTGTTGCAGTACGCCTCCAAGGGCAACGGTCAGTTCGCGAACGCGGTGACGCTGGCAACCGGCCTGGGCGCCAGTTGGATTTCCGGGCCCGGTGACTGGGACGGGGACAAGAAGGCGGACGTGGTGACGGTTGACCAGATGGGCAACATGTGGCTGCGGGCCGGGGATGGCCGCGGCGGGATTTCGCCCACACCCATTCAGATTGGCCGGGGCTGGCTGAACTACCGCATCATCCCGGCCGGCGACCTGGACCGGGACGGCATCAACGACATGCTGGCGGTGGACCAAGCCGGCAAACTGTGGCTCTACTGCGGCAACGGTAGGGGCGCCTTCAAGGAAGGCCGGCGGGAAGTTGGCCACGGCTGGCAGTCGATGCAACTCCTGGCGGCCGGCGACCTGGACAAGGACGGGCGTAACGACATTCTGGGCATCAACGCCCAAGGCATTCTGTACGCCTATTCCGGCAAAGGCGACGGCTCGTTCAAGGCCGCCAAGAACGTGGGGCACGGCTGGGCCGGGCGGACGCTGGCAGCCGGGGCGGACCTGACCGGCGACGGCCTAGCGGACATTGTGGGCCGCAACGACGAAACCACCGAGTTGTTCTTCTACAAGTCGAAGGGTGGCGGCCAGTTCGCCGCCGCGCTGCGGGTCAGTTCTGGTTGGTAAACCGGCGGTGACAGGCCCGATGTCGGCCCAAGACGCCACCCACGGCGCCACATAGGGTGCCTAACGCGGGGCGCCGCTGGGCTTTGTCAACAGCCGGGGCCAAGCTAGCCGGCGGCGCCCAGGCGGTGGCCACCTGGGACCTGGACCCGGGTGGCCAACCCGGCAACAGCTCTCGTCATCTCGGACCCGTCCCCGCCTGCATCCCCGCCTGACGAGACTAAGCATGGGTTCGTCACCTGGGACCCGTCCCCACCTGACGAACGTTCGTGAGTGGGAAGTGGCCACCTGGGACCTGGACCCGGGTGGCCAACCCGGCAACAGCTCTCGTCATCTCG
>JAISTN010000289.1 GCA_031272565.1 Bifidobacteriaceae bacterium | reverse complement strand
CGCTGGGCTGGACTTTGTCTGGTGCGCTTTTCATGTCTGCCTCCTTGCAGCTAACCGGGTGACTGCCGCGCCGGCTGGCGGCTGCCACCAAACTAGCGCGGCGCCGTCGCCGCCACCATGGGGACCGCTCCCCATCCGACCGCCCTACCGGTGGCCGGGTCGCGGGATTGAGGCGGGTTGTCGCCAAGTTGCGACAGGGTAGCGACAGGGCAGCGACATTTGGCCCATAGACTCGTCAATAAGTTGAATCAAGTACCCAGCTTGATGCAGCAGTCTAACAGCCATCACCAGCACCAACCCGATCCCCCTCGGTCCCAACCATCTGTCCTACCCAGACAGCTCAGACAGGAAGAGCCCAATGAAACACCATCTCACCACCCGGCTGAGCGCCCTCGGCGCGGCCGTCCTGATCGCCTTGACCATGTCCGGTTGCGGCGGCGGCAATGACGACAACTCCGAAGCGGTGGCGGCTGCCACCCAGGCCCTGACCCAGCTAAACGCCCAGGTGGCGGCCGATCTGGCCGCGGCTCAAGCCGACCAGGCCACGCCGGACCCGGCCGACAGTGACGACACCGGCACCGCCGTGGCCGGCCCCACCACCGACGCAGACGAAACGGGCGGCGATCTTGACGCGGCCGATCCCAACGCCATCCCGGTGGTCCCTGGCTACGCTCCCGGCGAGGCCCCCGCCATCCCGCTGTTCACCCTGCCGGACCTGAGCTTGCTGGACGCCCAGAACGACGCCTTTGTGGTGGACTTCACCGAGGCGGTTGGTGACTACCCGGGCTTGACGGTGGCGCCGGCCAGTTGCGACGCCTCCAGCCAGCGGATCACTTCCGATGGCGCCACCTTGCTGTACGGGGACGGCGCCGCGGTCGATGCCGGCCAGGGCGGCACGCTGCTTGACTTTGGGGACGGCTCCGGCATTTCGGCCGATGACGTCTCCAGCTTCATCAACCTGGGCAACGGGGCCGGCATGTACACCAACGGCGCCATCTCCATCATCAACAACGGCGATGGCTCCGGGACTTACCAGGGCCCTGATGTGTTGATCCAGATTGGCGGCGACGGTTCCGGCACCTACACGGACAGGACTACCTCCAACGACAATCACGGCGACGGTTCGGCCACCTATGCCTCCGGCAACGTGTCGATCATCAACCGTGGCGACGGCACCGGCGTTTACAGCGACGGGACCATCACCATTGAGAACCTGGGCGACGGCACCGCGTTGGTCAACGGCCTTGAGGTCGAGGCCGAGCCGCTCGCCCCGGTCCCAGCGCTGGGCGTTTTCCCGGTCTTGGACGCCATCGACACGGCCGATCTGTGCGGCGTCACCGTCACGCTGGATGCGGCCGTGCTGTTCGACTATGACAAGGCCACCATCCGGCCGGAGGCCGAGCCCGTGTTGGAGAACTTGGCCACGGCCTTGAATGACCTGGGTGTGGCCAGCGCCGTGGTGGAGGGCCACACCGACGCCCACGGTTCGGACGCCTATAACCAGACTCTCTCGGAGCAGCGGGCCGAGGCTGTGGTCCAGACCTTGGAGGCCGATGGCGCCACGGCCGGCTTGACGGCGGTTGGCTACGGTGAAAGCCGTCCGGTGGCCCCCAACACCATGCCCGATGGCGCCGACAATCCCGCCGGCCGGCAACTCAACCGCCGGGTCGAGGTCTTTGTGCCCGCGTTGTGAGGGCGTGGGTCAAACGGCGGCCGGCCACCAACGACAAGGATGATGACATGAACAAGGGACGTAGACGGTCCACCCGGGCCGCCACCCGGGTAGCGGCGGCGGCGTTGCTGGCCGCGGCTGCCCTCCTGGCCGGCTGTGGGGTCGAGGTGGTGGATGATGACACCACTGCTGCCCCGGCCGGCCAGGTGGCTGGTGGCGGCCAGCCAACCGGCGTAGACCATTCGGCCGAGGGCGACCAGACGGCCGGCGTAGACCAGACGGCCGATGGCGGCCAGTCGCCCGGCGCCAGCCAGCCGCCCAGTATCACCCCAGCGGCCGGCGATTACCAACCCGAGCCCGGCACGGCCGTGGCCCCGCAGTGCGTGGACGGCCCCTACCGGATTACCGCGCCGGGCACCGAAACCACCTTGACGGGCTACTGCGCCCAGGTGGTGATAAAGGCCAATGGCGCCACACTGGTGGGGGACGACATCGGCCGCCTGGAAATCACGGCTGGGTCGGCCGGCGCCGAGGTGCAGGCCAACAGCATCCAGGAACTAATCATGGCCGGGACTGGCGCCATCGTCACCTGGCGTGAGGGCAGCCCAGCCAGCATCACCGACACTGGTCTGGGCAATGAAGCGGCGGTGCAGCCATGAACGAGACCCGCACCAAGCTGTTGTTGGTGGACGACGAATCCGCCATCACGTCGATGCTGGCGCCCTTCTTTGAACGAGCCGGCTTCGCGGTGACGGTGGCGGCCGATGGCGAACAGGCCATGGTGCGCCACGCCGAACAACGCCCCGACATAGTGGTCTGTGATGTTCTGATGCCCAAACTGGACGGCCGCGAAGTGGTCCGCCGGCTGCGGGCCGAACAGTCCTGGACGCCGGTCATCTTGCTGACCCAGGTGGGCGAGGCCGGCGAGCGGGCCTTGGCCTTGGATGAAGGCGCGGATGACTACGTCAACAAGCCATTTGACCCGCATGAACTGCTCAGCCGCGTCAAGGCGGTGTTGCGCCGCCAGGTGGCGGGGCAACAGCCGCTGACGGCGGCGGCGGGGCTGGCCAGCGGTGATCTGCGGGTTGACCGGGCTGCCCGGCGGGTCTGGCTGGCCGAACGTGAGGTGACCTTGACCCCCCGGGCCTCGCTGCTGTTGGACTACCTGATGAGCCACCCGCAAGAGTTGCACACCCGTGAACGGCTGCTGAATGCCCTGTGGGGCTACCAGTTTGGCGCCAACACCCGGGCGGTGGACCACCGCATCGCAGAACTGCGCCGTGAACTGAAGGACGA
>JAISTN010000245.1 GCA_031272565.1 Bifidobacteriaceae bacterium | reverse complement strand
AAGCTGGTGGGCGGCTCGTCGATGCAGATCGTCAACCAGACGGTGCCGATGGCGCTGCGGCGGCTGGGATACGCGGAAGAGACAGTCGAGGCGATTGTCGAATACATCATGGAGAACGGCCACGTGGTGGACGCGCCCGGCCTGAAGCCGGAACACTATGCGGTCTTCGACTGCGCGGTGGGCAAGCGGTCCATCGCCCCCATGGGCCACGTCCGCATGATGGCGGCCGCCCAGCCGTTCCTGTCCGGGGCCATCTCCAAGACGGTCAACCTGCCGGAAAACGCCACGGTCGAAGAAATCGAGGACATCTACCTGCAGGGCTGGAAGCTGGGCCTGAAGGCCATCGCCATCTACCGCGACAACTGCAAGGTTTCCCAGCCGCTTTCGGACGCCAAGGCGGACAAGGCCAAGGTCAAGGACGCAGCCGAACCGGCCGTGGTGGCCAAGCCGGCCCGGCGCCGCCTGCCCAAACGCCGCTATTCCATCACCACGTCCTTCTCGGTCGGTGGCGCCAAGGGCTACATGACGGCCGGTTGCTTCGACACCGAGCACATGGAACTGGGCGAGGTCTTCCTCAAGCTGGGCAAGCAGGGTTCCACGCTGGCCGGCGTGATGGACGCCTTCTCCATCGCCGTCTCGATTGGCCTGCAGTATGGCGTGCCGTTGGAGACCTTTGTCCAGAAGTTCACCAACCAGCGCTTCGAACCGGCGGGCCTGACGGATGACCCAGACGTGCGCATGGCCCAGTCGGTGATGGACTACATCTTCCGCCGCCTGGCCCTGGATCACCTGCCGTTCGATTCGCGGGCCGCCCTGGGCATCTACACCGCCAAGGAGCGCGAACGCCAGCTCGAAACCGGTTCCTATGAGGACCTGGAAGAAGAGTTGGACGCCAATGCGGCCAGCCAGACGGTGGCGTTGGAAAAGACCCACACCGACCCGGCGGCGGCCAAGCCTCTCACCTCGGTCCACTCCACGGCCGAACTGTTCGAGGCCATGCAGGGCCGCGAGGCGGACGCCCCCATCTGCATGACCTGCGGCACCAAGATGCGGCCGTCCGGTTCCTGCCACGTCTGCGAGGGCTGCGGCGCCACCTCCGGTTGTAGCTGACTGAAGCCTGACCGGCCGAGCATCGGCCGGTCAGCGCCACACCTGACCGGTTGCCTCGCCTCCCCCAAATGGGGGAGGCGAGCGGCCCCGGGTGGCCGGTAGCGTGACGGGGAACCGTTCCCCTGACGCCGCCCGGAAGGACGCCCCTGATGTCCCACCGTCCCCTCATTCACCGCACCCTGTCGACCGTTGCCGCGGTGACCGTTGCCGTGGCCGCTTTGGTGGTACCAGCCCAGGCCGCTCAGCCAACCGAGCCAACCGGGCCAACTGAGCCAACTGAGCCAGCCGAGCCAGCCGAGCTAACTGAGCCAATCGAGCTGGCGGAGCCAACCGAGGTCACCCAGGCCGCTCAGCCGGCCGACTCGGTCCAAGCCGCCCAGGCGACCGACCCCGCCACCGACCCGGCCCCCGCGCCGGTGGCGGCGCCCGCCACCTGTTCCACCACCGCCTGGAGTAGTTACGCCGATGGCACCGTGGTGCTGGATGAGACCTTTGACGGCGGCCTGCCCAGTTGCTGGCAGACGGTCGCCGCGGCGGGCGGCGGTTGGGCCGTGTCCGCTGGGCGCCTGGTGGGCACTTCCGCGGCGACCAACGCCAGTTCCACCCGGCTGGCCTTTGGCCAGCACCTGGAGAACTACCGCCTGGAGGCCAAGCTGCATTTCACCAGCCTGCTGGTGCCGTCCGAGGCCGACACCTACGGCTGGATGGCCGTCGCCATGGACATCCGCCCGGATGCCGCCTCACCCTGGAGCCAGCTCAAGCTGCGGGCCAACGCCCACGCTGGCGCCTGGGACGGCTATGGCGGCATCGAGTTCGGCATGTGGACCAAGTGGGAGGTGACCAACCCCAGCCGGGCCAACGCCAACCTGCCGGTGGGCGCCAACGTGGCTGATTCCACCTTGACGGTGGAAGTCCACGGCACCACCGCCCAGGTCTTCCTGGATGGCCAGACCATCTACAAGGGCGATGGCGTCACGCCGCTGCTGTCCAAGTCGGTGGGCCGCACGGCCGATGGCGTCCTGGGGCTGATTGTGGATGCCGCCAGTGTCTCGTTTGACCGCCTCACGGTGACCAAGCTGGGCCCGGGTGAGGCGACCATCTGCGACCACGCCACCGACTCCACCTGCCCCATTGTGCCGGCCACCTTCCAGACTGGCGTGACCTCGCATATCAGCGATGGCGGCCAGGCGACCCGGGCGGACGGCCAGACGGACATGGCGGTGGCCGTTGCTGAACTGGGGGCCAATTCGATCCGCACCTATGTGACTTGGCCCATGGCGGAACCTACTGGCTACGACTACCCCGCGGGCTACTACGAGGAGCGCATGACGCTGCTGGGCCAGGTGTCCCAGAACGGCGGCAAGGCCATTTTGATCCTGGACAAGTCGAACCAGAACCACGTGGCCTGGGGTTTCCCCAACAGCGACCAGGAACGGCAGGCCTTTGTCAACTATGCCCACAACCTGGTGACCGACTACATCAACCGCTACGGCGTGGATTCCCTGGGTGGCTTCGAAATCTGGAACGAGTGGAACTGGCTGGATGGCTGGCAGGCCAACGGTGGCGCCAAGCCGAACCCATACGAGCCTTGCCAGTTGTACGGCCGCAACGAGTCCCGGGGCTGCCCCATCGCCTACGCCGAATTGGTTGAGGCCGTGGTGCCCACCTTGCGCCAACTGGCGCCCAACGTGCCCATCATTGTGGGCGGCACATCCAACACGGACATCGGCTGGATGCGGCCCATGCTGGCCGAACTGAGACAGCGTGGGGTCCACGTCGATGGCGTCTCGGTGCACCCGTACGGCAACCTGTGGGGCTGCGATGGCGCGGCGGCCGGCCCGCCCTGTGGTAGTGAGTATCTGACGCGCCAGTTCATCGACGTGCTGTGGGAGTCCTACGGCGCCAGCTTGCCGGTCTACATCACCGAGGTGGGCTGGTCCACGCCAACCCCGGCCCTGACCGACCCGGACGACCTGCGCCTGGTTGACCAGCCGACGCAGGCCCGCTATCTGGTGGAGGCCTACGCCCGGCTGCGTTCCGTCGCCACCGTCCAGGGTGTCTATTGGTACACGGTCCGCAACGACACCCACCTGTCTCACTATGAGCATTACTTTGGCCTGCTGGAGGCTGACTTTGGCTACAAGCCGGCCGCCACCGCCCTGCAATCCCTGGCCAACTTCTGGGCCGGGTGCACCAGCGAGGTGGGCATGGCGCCGTACTTTACGCTGACCTGCCCCGGCGGCGAGCGGCGCATCGTGCTGGACGCCACGGCGGCCCAGCTTCAGCAAGCCCTGGCGCAGGGCTGGACGGTGGTCGACCTGCTGGGCCAGTACGCCGCCGTCACGCCCGGCAGCCAGCTACCGGCCGGCCTGGCTGGGCACCACGTCGGCCTGCGCAGCCAGGCCCCCCAAGGCCCCAGCCTGGGCCAGCCGGTGCTGTCCGGCACCCCGGTGGTGGGACAGGTGCTGACGGTGGCGGTGCCGCAGGTGACCCCGGCCGGGGCGGCAGTGACCCGGGTCTGGTACAGGGGCACCTCGGTCATCGCCGGGGCGACGGGCACCAGCTACACGCTAACCGCAGCCGAGGCGGGCCAGGACATCTGCGTCAAGGTGACGGTCACCTACGCCGGCCAAGCGGTCACCAAGTATTCGAACCACCTGATCGTGGCCCAGGGGCTGTCCTTGACCCAGCCGGTCCTGGCGGGCCAGGCGGTGGCCGGGGCGTTGGTCAGCGTCTCGGCGGCGGTGGCCCCGGCGGGGGCGGCGGCGGTCACTTATCAGTGGTTCCGGGACACGTCGTTGATTGCCGGGGTGTCTGGGCCCACCTACGTTTTGCAGGCGGCCGATGGCGGTAAGGGTGTCAAGGTCAAGGTCACGGCCACCTACGCCGGCCAGACCGTCACCAAGTACTCGAATGCCCTTTGGGTCCTGGGGATTTCGCGCCTGGAGGTCCAGGGCACGGCCCGGGTGGGCTACACCCTGCAGCTTGACGGGCGCTATGAGCCGTCCGATGCCGTCCTTGAGATCAAGTGGTACCGGGGCACGTCGGTGGTGGGTACGGGGCTGACATACCGCCTGCAGGCGGCCGATGCCGGCCAGGACCTAGTGGTCAAGGCGACGGTGAGCAAGGCCGGGCTGGGCACGGTCAGCAAGTATTCAGCCCACTTCTGGCCCACCAGCTAGTCCCAGTTCCAACTACCCGGCGTGTCCGCGCCAGCCCAGGTCAACTCGCAGTCCCCCGGCTCCAGCCGGACCCATTCCATCACGAGAGGTCAACCACATGAATCCCATGAGTCCCCAGTCTTCCCGCCAGCCCCGGCAGCCTCGCCAGCACGGTCAGGCCCGCCAGGGCCGGCCAGCCCGGCCGGCCCGGGCGGCCCGCGCCGTGGTCGCAGCCGCCCTGGCCGTCCCGGTGGGCCTGGCCGCCCTGGTGGCGCCCGCCCAAGCCAGCGGGGCCCCCCAAGCCACCGGGGCCGATCAGGCCGAGCCGACGCCATCGGGCGCACAGCAATACCAAGCCGCCCAAACCATGGGCGCCGCCGACAGTCCCATCAACGTGCCCAGTGACTTCCTGATGGGCGTCCAGACGCACATCGGCCACGCCAGCCTGAACGGTGGTCCGGGCATCAGGACGACTGACGGTTGGAGCCTGGCCAAGATCGCCACGGCCGAACTGGGCGCCAACTCGGTGCGCGATGAGATCTTCTGGAACGAGTTCTACTGGTATGACGGCGCCCGGGCCCAGCAGATCGCGGACTGGATGAACGTGGCGCCCCAAAACGGCGGCAAGCTGCTGCTGGACCTGGGCACCCAGGCTTGGGACGTGCTGGGCTCGGCCGACAGCCCGGCCCTGACCAGCGAGGGCTTCCCGGACGAACCGGGCGAGCGGGCCGCTTTTGCCGCCTACGCCTCGGCCGTGATCGACCTGGTGGGGGCTGACAACCTGGCCGGCTTGGAAATCTGGAACGAGTGGAACGCCTACTCCGGCTGGATCGACCGCCCCGGCGGCATCGAAGGTACTCCCACCTGGAGCGGCAATCCCATCTGCCCCACCGACCCCACTCAAGGCCGGGGCTGCCCGCAGCAGTACGTCGAGTTGGTGGCGGCGGTGGCGCCGGTGATCCGGGCCAAGGCGCCCAATGTGCCCTTGATTGTGGGAGCCACCAGCGCCTATGACGAGGACTGGACCAAGGCCGTCCTGGCCGGGTTGAAGGCCCTTGATGTCGCCATCGACGGCTTCTCCATCCATCCGTATGTGACGCACGCCAATGGCTGTGGCAACTGGGTGCAGGGCGGCTATGACTATTCGCCAGCGGCCGTCATTAGCTGCATCCAACAGGCCCAGGCGACGGTCGCTTCCTACTACCCGGGCGTGCCGCTCTATGTCACCGAGGTGGGCTGGTCTACCAACGTGCCGGGTTTTCTGTCCACCGGCCAGCAGTACTACATCGATGACAATTCGCAGGGCGCCTACCTGGTCGAAACCTATGTCCGGGGCCGGGCCCTGGAGGGCGTGGCCGGCATCTGGTGGTACGACCTACGCGATGACTACATCTCGTACTATCTCAATGGCACCTGGCAGGAGGGCTACCGCATCGACGCAGCCGAATCGAACTTCGGCCTGTATGAATGGAGCGGCACCCAGGTCACCAACTACAACTACGGCCTGCAGAGCGCCAACCCGGGCGCAGCCAAGATTGCCGCCGGGTCCTTCCAGACGGTGGCTGACTTCTGGGACGGCTGCTCCGATCCGGTGGGCGCAGCGGCCCCACCCAACCGGGTCTTCACCTTGGACTGCCCGGCCGGGCCGCGCAAGATCATTGTGACGGCGACAGCGGCCGAGTTGGACCAGGCCCTGGCGGACGGCTGGACCCTGGTTGACCTGCATGGTACGGCCCCAGACATCACTCCCGGCGGCCCCCAAACCGGTGCCTGGCTGGCGGGCCACACCATCGGCCTGAAGAACCGCCAGATCAGCACACCGCCCGCCATCGGCGCCGTGACGTTGAGCGGCAGCCCACAGGTGGGCCAGACCTTGACCTTGGCGGTGACCGGTGTCACCCCGGCCGGAGCCACGGTGACGCGGGTCTGGTACAAAGGCACCTCGGTGATTGCCGGGGCAACGGGCACCAGCTACCAGTTGACGGCGGCCGAGGCCGGCCAGGACATCTGTGTCAAGGTCACGGCCACCTTCGGTGGCCAGACGGTCACCAAGTATTCGAACCACCTGATCGTGCCCCAGGCCTTGTCGCTCACCCAGCCGGTCTTGACGGGCCAGGCGCTGGCGACGGCGCGGGTGTCCGTGGCGGCGCCAGCCAGCCCGGCGGGCGCGGCCGTCACCTACCAGTGGTTTCGGGACACGTCGTTGATTGCGGGCGTGTCCGCGTCCAGCTACACCCTGACGGCGGCCGATGGCGGCAAGGCCGTCAAGGTCAAGGTCACGGCCACGTACGGCGGCCAGTCGGTCACCAAGTACTCGAACGCCCTCTACGTCCTGGGGATTTCACGTCTGGAGGTCACTGGCACGGCCCGAGTGGGGAACACCTTGCAGGTGGACGCCCGCTATGAACCGTCCGATGCCGCCTGGGAGGTCAAGTGGTATCGGGGCACGTCGGTGGTGGGGACGGGGCTGACGTACCGGCTGCAGGCGGCCGATGCCGGCCAGGACCTGGTGGTCAAGGCGACGGTAACCAAGGCCGGCCTGGGTTCGGTCAGCAAGTATTCGGCCCACTTCTGGCCCACCAGTTGACAATCATGGTGCCGGCCGGCCGGGCCGGCCCTTCTCAGCGGCCCGGCCGGCCGGCCAAGTCTTAGTACAGAACCCGCAGCCGGATGGTCTCATCCAAGCCGGCCAGGTAGCCCAGCCCCTCGGCATCGGCGGGGGAGCCCACGTCGGTTAGCACGTAGCCCAGGTCACCGCGGGTCCCTAGGACCTGGCCCACAATGTTGACGCCGCGCCCGGCCAGGGCCTGGTTGATGGCGGCCAGCACGCCGGGCGTGTTGCGGTGGATGTGGGCCACTCGGTGGTCGCCCTTGGAGGCGCCGGGCCCACCGCCCGCGTCCAGCGACAGGCCGGGCAGGTTGACCGACATCGACGAGGCTCCGGTCAGCAGGTAGTCCCGCAGCTTGCCGGACACGAACCGGCCAATCGACTCCTGGGCCTCCTCGGTTGAACCGCCCACGTGCGGGGTCAAAATGACGGTGGGCAGTCCCCGCAGTTCGGCCGTGAACGGATCGCCGGTGGCCTTCGGCTCGGTGGGGAAGACGTCGACGGCGGCTCCTCCTAGGTGCCCGTCTGCTACGGCGTCCCGCAGGGCCTCGATGTCCACCACGTGCCCGCGCGACAGGTTGATGAAGACGGCGCCGGGCCGCATGGCGGCGAACTCGTCGGCGCCGAACAGGTCGGTGTTGGCAGCCCGGCCGTCCACGTGCACGGTCACCACATCGGAGACCTCTAGCAGTTCGTCCAGCGATTCCAGCCGGCGGGCGTTGCCCAAGGCCAGCTTTTCCTCGATGTCGTAGAACACCACCGTCATGCCCAGCGATTCGGCCAGGACGGAGAGTTGCGAGCCGATGTTGCCGTAGCCCACAATCCCCAAGGTGCGGCCGCGCACCTCGTGTGAGCCGGTGGCGGACTTGCGCCACACGCCATCGTGCAACGACCGGTCCCGTTCCGTCAGGCGCCGGGTCAGGGCGATGATCTCCGCCACCGCCATTTCGACCACCGAGCGGGTGTTGGAATAGGGCGCGTTGAACACGGCCACGCCCTGGCGGGAGGCGGCCTGCAGGGCGATCTGGTTGGTGCCAATACAGTAGGCGCCAATCGCCAGCAGATCGGGTGAAGCGGCCAGCACCTTCTTGGTCACCTGCGTCTTGGAGCGGATGCCCAGCAGAACCGAACCGGCCAGAGCGTCGATCAGTTCGTCCTCATCCAGGGCGGCGTTCCGTGTCTCCACCTCCAGGCCGGCGCGCTCCAGCAACTGGACGCCAACGGGGTGGATGTTCTCCAACAACAAAGCTTTGGGCACTCGCATATCCTACGAGGCCCGTCAAGCCCTGGCCCTGTCTCGCCGCGCGACCGGCCGCGCTGTTGCCAGGCCTTTCACGCCTCCACGCAGCCAGCCGGCAGGGCCCCGGCGTGCAGCAGCCACAGTTGCTGGGTGGGCCGGGTCATCGCCACGTACAGATCGGCCGCCCCGGCCCGGCGGGTCAGCGGGTCGCCGCCGCCGGCGATGGCGCCCGGTTCCACCACGATCACCTGGTCGAACTCCAGGCCCTTGGTGTCGCCCGCCGCCAGTACGGCCACCGGGTAGTCGAGCGGGTTTTCACCCGGGCCGGCCACTTTGCCGGCCAGGGCGCTGCCGCCGATGGCGTCCAGGGCGGCGGGCACGTCAGCGGCCGCCATGACCAGGGCCAGCCGCCCGGCCGGGCCCTCCGGCGCGATCCGTTCGGCGAGGGCTACCGCCTCGGCCAGCGGATCGTCCACCCGCTGCACCACCAGGGCGCCCTCCACATCCCGGGCCGCCGTGTCGGCCCCCACCGGCAGGCCGGCGGCGCGGGCCATGGCCTGCGCCGCCCGCACCACGGTGCCCGGGGTGCGGTAGTTGACGGTCAGTTGTTCTAGGCGCCAGCCGCCCCGGCCCAACACCGGGTCCAGCGCGGCGTTCCAGGTGCCGGCCGCGCCCGCGGCCCGGGTCTGTCCCGAATCACCCACAATGGTGAGGGAGCGGGCGGGGCAGCGCCGCAGCAGCATGCGCCAGTCCAACGGGGTCAGTTCCTGGGCTTCATCAATCACGATGTGCCCGTAGGTCCAGGTCCTATCCGCCATGGCCCGTTCGGCCACCGTCAGGTTGGGGCCGTGGTCCGCGAAGCGGTCCGCCAGCCGTTCGGCCAGGTCGGGCTCGATCCCGTGTAGCGACAGCACCCCGCGGGCGTCTTCGACATCGCGGCGCCGCTCGGCGGCCCGTGCGCGCCGGGCCGCCTCCGCCG
>JAISTN010000221.1 GCA_031272565.1 Bifidobacteriaceae bacterium | reverse complement strand
GACGATGGTGTCGAGCGGCGAATCAAACACCCGGTGCAGCGCGATGGTCAGTTCCACCACCCCTAGGTTTGGGCCCAGGTGGCCTCCAGTCTTGGAGACCGCGTCCACCAAGAACGCCCGGATATCGGCCGCCAGCCGATCCACCAGGTGGGCCGGCAGTTGTTTCAGTTCACGCAGGCCGCTGACTTGGGCTAGGACGGCGCCAGGGGCGGGGCGGGAGCCCGCCCCCGGCGCCCCGTCCTGAGGCAGTTCTTTCATCGGTTCCTTCAGCCGTTGACCAACTGGCGCAGCACGAACTGCAGAATGCCGCCGTTGCGGTAGTAGTCCGCTTCACCGGGCGTGTCGATCCGCACCACGGCCTCGAATTCGGTCACCTCACCGCTGGGTTTGTTGGCCGTGACCTTGACCGTCTTGGGCGTCACACCCTGGTTGAGCTGCTCGACTCCAACAATATCGAACGTCTCCGACCCATCCAGGCCTAACGACTCATGGGACTGGCCGGCCGGGAACTGCAGTGGCAGCACGCCCATGCCGATCAGGTTGGAGCGGTGGATGCGCTCGAATGACTCGGTGATGACGGCCTTGACGCCCAACAGCAGGGTGCCTTTGGCGGCCCAGTCGCGGGAGGACCCGGTGCCGTACTCCTTGCCGCCCAGCACCACCAGCGGCACCCCGGCAGCCTTGTAGGCCACGGCGGCATCGAAGATGGTGGTCTGCTGGCCGCCAGCGAGCCAGTTGACGGTGAAGCCGCCGGCGATGTCGACCAGTTGGTTGCGCAGGCGAATGTTGGCGAAGGTGCCACGCATCATGACCTCATGGTTGCCGCGGCGCGAACCGTAACTGTTGAAGTCGTGCTGCGCCACGCCGTGTTCCGCCAGGTAGCGGCCGGCCGGCGAATCGGCCTTGATGTTGCCGGCCGGGCTGATGTGGTCGGTGGTGACCGAATCGCCCAGTTTGGCCAGCACCCGGGCGCCGCGGATGTCGCTCACTGGGCTGGGTGCCAGGCCCATGCCTTCAAAGTAGGGCGGCTTGCGCACATAGGTGGAGGCCTGGTCCCATTCGAAAACGTCGCCTTGCGGTGTGGGTAGGGTCTGCCAGCGTTGGTCACCCGCAAAAACATCGGCGTAGGACTGGACGAACATGTCCCGGGTGATGGTTTGGTCGATGGCCGCCTGGACTTCTTCCGGCGTCGGCCAGACGTCGCGCAAGAACACCGGGATGCCGTCCTGGTCCGCCCCCAACGGCTGGGTGTCGAAGTCGAAGTCGAGCGTGCCGGCCAGGGCGTAGGCCACCACCAGCGGCGGCGAGGCCAGGTAGTTCATGGCGATGTCTGGGCCAATCCGGCCTTCGAAGTTCCGGTTGCCGGACAACACCGCGGTCACGGCCAGTTGGTGTTGGGCGATGGCGCTGGAAATCTCCGGCGCCAGTGGGCCGGAGTTGCCAATGCAGGTGGTGCAGCCGTAACCCACCAGGTTGAAGCCCAGGGCGTCCAGCGCTGGCCACAGCCCGGCCGCCTCGTAGTAGGCGGTGACGGCCTTGGAGCCGGGCGCCATCGAGGTCTTGACCCAGGGCTTGGCCTTGAGGCCTTTGGCGGCGGCCTTCTGGGCCAGCAGCCCGGCTGCCAGCATGACGGACGGGTTCGAGGTGTTGGTGCAACTGGTGATGGCCGCAATACAGACGTTGCCGTTGGCCAGTTGGAAGGTGCCCTTGCCGGGCACGGTGACCGGCACCGACTGTTCAGCCGACGCGCCGGCCGGCAGGTAACTGGGCAGGTCACGCCGGTAGGCCGCCTGGGCCTGGGCCAGCGGGATGCGGTCCTGGGGCCGCTTGGGCCCGGCAATCGAGGGCACCACCGTGCTGAGGTCCAACTCCATGTATTCGGAGAAGACCGGCTCTTGGTAGCCGGGGGCGTGCGGGTCTAGCCACAGGCCTTGGGCCTTGGCGTAGGCCTCGATCAGCGCCACCTGCTCTTCGGACCGGCCGGTCAGGCGGTAGTAGTCCAGTGTCACGTCATCGACCGGGAAGATGCCGCAGGTGGAGCCAAACTCCGGGCTCATGTTGCCAATCGTGGCCCGGTTGGCCAGCGGCACGGCGGCCACGCCTTCGCCGTAGAACTCGACGAATTTGCCCACCACACCGTGCTGGCGCAGCATCTGGGTGATGGTCAGCACCACGTCGGTGGCGGTGACACCGCTGGGGATGGTGCCGTAGAGCTTGAAGCCCACCACCTTGGGGATCAACATCGAGACGGGCTGGCCCAGCATGGCGGCCTCGGCTTCGATGCCGCCCACGCCCCAGCCGAGCACGCCTAGGCCGTTGACCATGGTGGTGTGGGAGTCGGTGCCCACGCAGGAATCGGGGTAGGCCTGGCCGCTGCGTTCCATGACGCCGCGAGCCAGGTATTCGATGTTGACCTGGTGCACAATGCCGGTGCCGGGCGGCACCACCTTGAACTCGCTGAAGGCGCCTTGGCCCCAGCGTAGGAACTGGTAGCGTTCCCGGTTGCGTTCGTACTCGATCTGGACGTTCTGTTCGAAGGCCTGGTCGGAGCCGGCAAACTCCACGATCACCGAGTGGTCGATCACCATTTCGGCCGGCGCCAGGGGGTTGATCTGGTTGGGGTCGCCGCCCAAATCCGCCACGGCTTCCCGCATCGTGGCCAGGTCAACCACGCAGGGCACGCCCGTGAAGTCCTGCATCACGACGCGCGCGGGCGTGAATTGCACTTCGGTGTCGGGTTCCGCGGCCGGGTCCCAGTTGGCCAGGGCCTTGACCTGGCCAGCGGTGATGGTGGCGCCGTCCTCGTTGCGCAGAATCGATTCGGCTAGCACTTTCAAGCTGAAGGGCAGCCGTTCCAGGCCCGGCACGGCGTCCAGGCGGAAGATCTCATAGGTCCGGCCGCCCACGCTCAACTGTGAGCGGGCGCCGAAGGTGTTGATAGAAGCCATGGCGGTTGATCCCTCCTGGGTGGGCCCCTGCGCCGCCTGCGTTGGCGTTGGGGCTCGCCCCCGATATCTTGACGTCAAGGTCATACTATCCTTGGTTTAACCATTATTCATCCATGACTTACGTCAAGAGGCGGTCAAGAGTCCCGGCCGGGGCGGCGGGGGTGGCCGATGCCGGCCGCGGACGGCGGTTCGGCCGGCCGGTTACCATTGGGGGCCGCAGATGCCACGGGCGGGCCGCCTCCCGCCGCCAGACACTCAGAACGATCACGCGGCAGCCGCAGACACCGTGGGGCTTTCCCTTCTAGACTTGTCGCCATGAGCCAATACCCGCCCCCTCCCTATGCCAGTCCCGCCTCCCCTTCCCCCCAACCTGCGGCGGCCGGCAAATTGCCCGCCGGCAAGATGCTCCTGGCCGGCATCCTGATGATGGTGGTGGGGGCAATCGCCTTCGTCTCCCTGCTGGTGGTGGGCGTAGTCAAGGCCATCGGCCCTATCATGGAACACGCCGAGATCGGTGTCGACGGCAGCGAGACGGTCGATCTGGAGGCCAACACGGAATACGGCCTGTGGTTCGACGAGGCCGACAAGCGCACTTGGCCGGACACCTGCTCGGCGATCAGCCCCAGCGGCGACACCATCGAAGCCGACGAATACACCTTCGAGATCACCACCACTTGGACCGGCGATTCCTACCGCATGCGGTTCACCTTCGACACGGCCGAGGCGGGCTACTACGGCGTGGTCTGTGACAGCGGCTACTCCGTCATCGTCTCCAAGCCGATCGACCTTCAGGGCCTGGTGGGGCCCGCGCTGATTGGTGTCCTGGGCGGCGGCGCCCTGTTCACGGCCGGCCTGGTGCTGATGATCGTGGCCCTGGTCAAGCGCTCCCGCGCCAAGCGGGCCCTGCGGCCACCAATGGTGGCCTACTACCCCGCGGCCGCCTACGGGGGTTATCCGGCGCCAGGCGGGTACCCCCCGGCGCCCAGCCCATACCAGCCGCCGGCGCCAGGCTCACCACCGCCGCCGGGGCCGCCAGCCTGACGGCGCCGCCAAGCTGACGGCCGGCATCGGCCACGCTGAAACGCCTCAAGCCTTGAGGATGCAGGTCTCACGGGTGGTCAGCCGGCCAATCCTGATCTGGTCGGCCGGCAGGTGCCTGACCTGAGCGATGTGCCGGCGGGCCGCCGGATCGATCTCCCAAAACCAAGTCGCCTCGGCCCAACCCGAAACGCCGGCCACCCACACCCGCCAGTGCGGGCCACGTTTTTCGGCTACCACGTCGTAGATGCTCATCGGCGGCTACGCTAGTCAGCCCCAGGCAGCAGCGCCATGGGGAGAAGTCCCCAATGCTTCTATGTTTCGTCAAGCCGGTACAAGCCCGTCAACAACCCCACCTGACGAACCCCGCCATAACGGCAGTGGCCACCCGGGACCAGGTCCGAGGTGGCCACTTGTCCCCGAGGTTGGCCACCCGGGTCCAGGTCCAAGGTGGCCACCCAGTATGGGTGAGTCTGACTTCGGTGTGCGACGGCCGGCCAGTGAGGTGAACGAGTCTGGGGCGGTCTGGCTGGGGATGACTGGATTGGTGGGCTTGGTTGGGTGGCGGCAGGTTGACGGGTCATTGAGTCTGCGACGACAGGCCTGGGACGCTGACGGTAAGCCGCTTGGCCGGCAACGACAGGTTCACGGGTCATTGAGTCTGCGACGACAGGCCTGGGACGGTGAGCGGCACCGGCACTTCCGGTAGTTCCGGGCCCCTCCCCATCGATGCGGAGAGACTTCCGGTAGTCCACAGGGCAGCATCGGGCATTCCGGAGAGACTTACGGTAGTTCCGGGCCCCTCCCCATTGATGCGGAGAGACTTCCGGTAGCCCACAGGGCAGCATCGGGCATTCCGGAGAGACTTCCGGTAGTCCACAGGGCGGCATCGGGCATTCCGGAGAGACTTACGGTAGTTCTGGGCCCCTACCCATCGATGCGGAGAGACTTCCGGTAGTTTTTCGGGCCGAAAACTGCAGCAACTCTCTCCGCATGGCTGATCTGGGCTCCTGGACTACCACAAGTCTCTCCG
>JAISTN010000207.1 GCA_031272565.1 Bifidobacteriaceae bacterium | reverse complement strand
GTCCGGAGGTTGGTCCAGGGCGAACAGACGCTGGGCCGCCCGGAAGCCCGAACCCTCGGTCCAGTCGCCCTCCTCGATCAGTGACGGATCCGCCACCAGGCCGGCTTGGCGCAGCGCCGCCAGGTAGCCCTCTTGGCGCAGCAGGCTGGCCTCCCAGGCCAGCGGGCCGGAGCGGGGCCCGGAAATGTAGGCGATGCGCCGCCGCCCCAGGCTAATCAGGTGACCCACCGCCAACAGGGCCCCACCCCGGTCATCCGGGATGACGCACGGCACCGGCAGGGCGCTGGTGTAGCAGTAGAGGAACACCAAGGGCGTCTGGCCAATGTCCCCGGAGGGGGCGGACCGCCTGGCCACCACCGAATCCAGCAGGATCAGGCCGTCCACCTGCCGGTCCATCAAGGCCCGGATGTGGCGGCGCTCCCGTTCGGCCTCACCCAGCGTGTTGCCCAGGAACAGGCTGTAGCCCTGGTCTGCCACCACCCGTTCCAGGCCCCGCAACATGGCATTGGCGAAGACGCCTTCGTTGTCATCCGTCAACACGCCAATGATCCCGGAGCGCTGGCCGCGCAGGGTGCGGGCAAAGGCGTTGGGCCGGTAGGACAGGCGCTGGGCCAGGTCCAGGATCCGTTCCCGGGTGGCCTGGGGGATTTGGGGCGAGCCGTTCATGACCCGCGACACGGTAGAGGGCGACACCCCAGCCGCCTTCGCCACGTCGCGGATGGTGACACGGCTAGGCGCTTGGCGCGGTGGTGCGTCGAGAGAGCCGGTGGTCATGGAACGAACCTATCGGAAACGTTTGCGTGTGACAAGCCCATTCGCCGCCGCGTCCCCGCCTGGCGGCGCCAAGACGTCCTGTCATGATCGACATCGGCCCACTTCACCCACCAGAAAATGACAAGAACTGGGGCTTGACAGCCTTCCCGCCCCGATGTCATGATGAGTTACGCTAACGTTTGCGTAAACGGTTGGCCTGGGCGGCGTTGCCCAGGCTGGTTGAAAGGACGCCCCGTATGTCTAGTCGCACCACTCATCGGTACCTGCCGCGCCACCGCCGCCATCCCCTCAAGCGGCCCCTCGCAGCCTTGGCGGCCACCGCCTTGGGCCTGACCATGGCGGCCGGGCTGGGCTCCATCGCCCGGGCCGATCTGCCGCTGGAACACTGGCTACAGGTGGCCAACAACGGCTCCGGTCCCATCTTGTTCCGCGACGGCCTGACCGTGGCGGACGCCGACGTGACGGCCCAAGTCCGCATCGAAGAAGGCGGCCAAGCCGGCCTGATGGTGCGGACCCAGGACAATTCGGCGGACCCGGGCGGCTACTATGCGGCCATCAACGCCACCGACAACCAACTGGTATTGATGAAGGCGGACGGCTGGGGCGCCTTGAGTTCCTGCAGCGTGGGCCTCAGCACCGGCCAATACGCCCTAGGCATGACCATTGAACGCCAGCACACCTACGAGCTGCGGCTGGTCACCACCGGCACCGTAGTAGAGGTCTACCTAGACGGCGTCAAGAAGATCGAATGCTCCGACGCCACCTATTCGACCGGCGGTGTGGGCCTGCGTGCCTACAAGGCCGTGGCCCGTTGGGACGACATCGTGATCACCTCAGGCGGTGCCAGCGAAACCTCCGATTTCGAATCCCAGACCACCGCCGGCTGGACCGCCAATTCCGGCACCTGGACTGTGGTCGAGGTTGACCCCAACGTCCAACCGGACCACTGGCTGCGGGCCGGCAACAACGGCGGCCCCCGCATCATGCGCACCGGCGTGACCGTGACCGACGTTGACATGTCGGCCGACATCCGGATCGAATCCGGCAACCAAGTTGGCCTGCTGCTGCGCGCGGGCGGCACCGGCGGCGACCCGGACAACGGCTACTACGTGGCCCTTCACGCCGGCACCTCCCGCCTGCTGGTGATGAAGGTTGGCACCTGGGGTGCCCTCGCCTCATGCAGCTATGGCCTCAGCACCGGGCAGTATCAGATGAACCTCAGCCCGGCCCTGGAACTGGGCCGCGACTACCGCCTGCGGGCCACCATGGTGGGCACCACGCTGACGGCCTACGTGGACGGCGTCCGGATCGCGGAATGCCAAGACTCCACCACCGCCAGCGGTCCCGTCGGCATGCGGGCATACCAGGCGGTCGCCTCCTGGGACAACGTGCTGGTCAGCGCCGGGACGGCGTCCTTCTTTGACGACTTCGAAGACAACAACTACGACGGCTGGACCACCTACTCCAGCCCCTGGTCCATCGCCACTCTCGATGATTCACATGTCAACAACGACTGGTACCAGGTGGCCAACAACGGCTCCGGGCCCTGGTCGCAGTACACCGGCTACACGGCGGCCGATGTCGATCTCTCGGCCGAGGTCCAGATTCGCAGCGGGGCAGAGGCCGGCCTGCTGGCCCGGGTCAACGGCAGTTCGGCCGATCCGACCGGCTACTACGCCGCCATCAAAGCCTCCAATTCGACCATCGGCCTGATGCGGGCCGGCTCCTGGAACGCCCTCAGCAGTTGCAGCCTGGGCCTACCCACCGGCCAGATCTGGACCAGCTACACCATCGAAACCAACAAGACCTACCGGCTGCGCCTGGTTACCCAAGGCACCACCATCGCCTTCTACATCGACGGCACCAAGGTGATCGAATGCACCGATTCCCAAACCGCCAGCGGCGGGATTGGCGTGCGCGTCTATCAAGCGACGGCCGCCTTCGACAACATCCTGGCCGCCGGGGCCACATCGGCTTCCGATGATTTCGAGGACGGCACCGGTGCGAACTGGTCCACCCGCGGTGGCACCTGGACGGTGGCGCCGATCGGCGGGACCTTCACGCCGCCGAGCGCCAAGTCGCAATCAACCATCCCGTACCCCACCTTCAAGGGCGAAGCGGACCCCATGCCGGACACGGGTGTGCAGTACGTGCCCACCAACTACCTGGCGGAGATCTTCGCGGCCGACCTGGCTGGAGGGGCCGGCTCGGTGCCTGGCAACGACTTCTACGTTGACCGGATCCTGGCCCGCAACGGGCCCATGTATGACTCGACCGAAAACAAGGTCGCCTTCACCCGCGGCCGGGCCGCCTTCATGCGCAACCACACGCCCACCGCCCTAGGGTTCTCCGGCGAGTTGGTCTACGGCATCGAAGCCAGCTTCTACTGGAACGGTGTCAACAACGCCATCGCCTTGAGCCTGGCCGATGGCGCCACGTCCATCACGCTGACCGAACAGCCCGCCCAACGCCGGCAGACCCCCAGCTACTTCCTGTCCGTCTTCACCGGCGGCGGCCTGACAGTGACGCAGGTCAAGTTCATCACCCACAACAACGTCATGGTGGTGGCGCTACAGATCCAGGACACCTCAGGTGCGGACCGGGCACTGACACTGACCGGTTCCGCCCCCCTTGCCACCACGGCGGCCGGTGATGAACTGACCGGCACGTGGCAGGTGCCCAACAACCTGACCACGGTGGGCACCCGGTTCTCCGGCGATGGCTTCACCGTCTCCGGTACGCGCCTGACGTCCACCCTGGCCGTGCCCGCTAACGGCACGGTCACCACCAAGGTGCAGTTGGGCCTGACGACCAGCGAAATCCCCGAATCGACATCGGACTATGAGGCCTACAAAGCCCTGTCGCCAGCCGCCGCCTACACCCAACACGTCACCGCCTACAACCAGTGGTGGGTGGACAACATCGTCTGGGTCGACACCCCGGAAAACAACATCGACAAGGTGACGCTGTACCGCTGGTGGCTGATGCGTTTCAACGCCCTGGACGCCAACATCCCCGGCAACGACTTCCAATTCCCCACCGCCATGGAAGGCGTGCTGGGCTACAACAACTCCATCACCATTTCCAACGCCTCCTTCGTGGATGACCTGAAGTACTTCCGCGACCCGGCCTACGCCTACGGCACCGCCCTGTCGATGGGCGAAACCTCATCGAGTAGCTGGCTGGCGGACAACCCAGGCGACCCGGCCAACTGGAGTGCCTGGCACGGCTTCCCGTACATCAACTACGTCGGTGAGGCTTCCTGGCGGGCCTATGAAGTCCAAGGTGGCCCCAGCGCCATCGCCGGCCGCCTGGCGGGCTACTTCGAGGACGATGTCAACGGCTTCCTGGAGATCTTCGACACCAACGAAAACTATCTGCTGGACTTCGACCGCGGTGACATCACCGGGACCGATGCCGACGCGGTGGGCTTCTACTGGCCTGCCTCGGTGGGCGAATCCGCCCGCATGGACCGGACCGAATCCGCCTACATTTACGCCAACGCCGTGGCCGCCGCCAACTTCTATGCCATTGCCGGCGATGCGGCCGGGCAGGCCCGGATGGAAGACCTGGCCAGCCGGGTGCGTAGCGCCATCTTGACCATCCTGTGGCAAGGCGAGACGGCAGAACCAGATTCGGTTGGGTTGTACGGCTCGGTCTTCAAGCAGCGCACGGTTGCTTCCGGCAGCCGGGTGCCATGGAAGGAACTGGGCAACTTCCATCCCTTCTCTAGCGGCGTGGTGCCCACGGCTGACGAGGCCGGCTACGACCCCGCCTACCTGGAGGCCCTGCGCATCCTGGCCGACGCCAACCAGTTCCCCATCTACCCGTTCTATGTCGGTGACCAGGTGGACAAACTGGCCGCCGGCTGGCCCGGTTCCAACAACTTCAGCACCATGTGCACCACATTGTTGTTCCGTTTGTATTCCGCCGCCCTGCACAACTGGGACCAGAGCTACATCACGGCGGATGACTACAAGAAGCTGCTCTACTGGAACGCCTGGGCGCACTATCAGGACAGCGGCGACAACCGCCTGCCCAACAACAACGAGTTCTGGTGGAATGGTTCGGCGGCCGATGGCGGCTCGCTGACCGGCCGGTCCTCCATCCACCACGGCATCCTGGCCGCCATGAACAACACCATGATCGAGGACGTGGCCGGCTTGCGGCCGCGGTCGGATGACACCATCGAACTGGACCCGATCGACCTGGATTGGGACTACCTGACGGCCAACAACGTGCGCTACCACGGTGCCGACCTGACCATCGTGTGGGATGCGACCGGGCACTACGGCGGCACCATCCCGGTGGGCTATTCGCTCTATGTGGATGGTGAATTGGCGTTCACGGTCGATTCGCTGGTGCACGTCCTGTACGACTCGGCCACCGGCCAGGTGACACTGCCCGATGGCTCCGGCACGGTGGTGGCCTCGGCCGCCCAGCCGGTGGTGGCCGCGGATCAAGTGACGTTTGCTGGGGCCGACTGGGTAGTGGACCTGTTCGCCAAGGCCGGGACCGGCATCGGGCCCAACGAGGTGGGCAACCCCAACCTGGCCGAGGGTGCCGCTGTTACCGCCTCATATCAGTCCTCCAAGCGCAAGGCCGAGGCGGCCGTTGACGGTACCACCGTCAACGAGCCGTTCTGGGGCACGGTTGGTTCGCCCAACGCGACCGACTGGCTGGAGGTGCCGCTGGGCGGCACGGTCCAGGTGGACCAGGTCAAGGTCTACTTCTACCGCACGTCCAGCTCGGCCACCGTGGCCGGGTATGCGGCGCCGGCTGCCTACGAGGTTCAATACTGGGATGGCGCGGCCTGGCAGGCGTTGCCTTCTCAGGTGCGGACACCCGCGGCGCCCACCGGCAACTACAACCTGGTTGAGTCGGCTGCCGTGACGACAACGAAGATCCGCCTAACCGTGACCCACGCGGCGGGTGCCAAGACCGGCGTCAAGGAGATCCAGGTCTTCTATTCTGGCGGCGCGCAGCTTGATCAGATCACGCCGGGCACACCCAGTATTAACGGTGTGGTCCAGGTGGGCCAGACGGTGACAGTGGTGCCTGGTTCGTGGAGTCCGGCCGATGTGGCGTTGGCCTACCAGTGGCAGTTGGATGGGGTCGATGTGGCCGGTGCGACATCTGGCAGCTATGCGATCCAGGCTGGTGATGTGGGCAAGACTCTGACGGTGGTGGTGACTGGCACCAAGGCGGGTTGCAGTGATGCGACGGCGACTGCTTCTGGTGTGGTGGTAGCGAGTGGGACTATCACGGCTGGTACGCCGTTGATCTCGGGGACGGTCCAGGTGGGCCAGACCGTGACGGTGGTGCCTGGTTCGTGGAGTCCGGCCGATGTCGCCCTGTCGTATCAGTGGCAGTTGGATGGGGTGGCTGTCAGCGGCGCCGTGACCAGCAACTACGCTGTCAAGGCGGAGGACCAGGGCAAGACTCTGACGGTGGCGGTGACTGGCACCAAGACGGGTTACACCACAGCATCCGCCGAGTCGGCGGGCGCTGAGGTGGCGGCCGGGGTGATCACGCCGGGTACGGTCACAGTCACGGGGACCGCGGCGCCGGGCCAAACCCTGACGGCGTTGCCTGGTATGTGGACGCCATCGGACGTGACGCTGTCTTATCAGTGGCAGTTGGACGGCTAGGCGGTGTCGGGTGCGACCGGTTCGACCTATGCGGTCCAGGCGGCCGATGTGGGCAAGACCTTGACCGTGAAGGTGACTGGCACCAAGACGGGTTACACCACGGCATCCGCCGAGTCGGCGGACGCTGAGGTGGCGGCCGGGGTGATCACGCCGGGTACGGTCACGGTGGCGGGGACGGTCCAGGTGGGCCAGACCGTGACGGTGGTGCCTGGTTCGTGGAGTCCGGCTGATGTGGCGTTGGCCTACCAGTGGCAGTTGGATGGGGTGGCTGTGTCGGGTGCGACCGGTTCGACCTATGCGGTTCAGGCTGGGGACGCCGGCAAGACGTTGACGGTGACGGTGACGGGCACCAAGGCCGGTTACACCACAGCATCCGCCGAGTCGGCGGGCACTGAGGTGGCGGCCGGGGTGATCACGCCGGGTACGGTCACGGTGGCGGGAACCGCGCAGGTTGGTCAGACGGTCACGGCCCAGGCTGGTTCGTGGAGTCCGGCTGACGTGACGCTGTCTTATCAGTGGCAGTTGGACGGCACGGCGGTGTCGGGTGCGACCGGTTCGACCTATGCGGTTCAGGCTGGGGACGCTGGCAAGACGTTGACCGTGAAGGTGACTGGCACTAAGACGGGTTATGCGACGGCTGCGGCGACTTCAGCGGGCGCCGTGGTGGCGGCCGGGGTGATCACGCCTGGGACGCCGGTTATCAGCGGTACGGTCCAGGTTGGTCAGACGGTGACGGTGGTGCCTGGTTCGTGGAGTCCGGCTGACGTCCAACTGTCCTACCAGTGGCAGGTTGATGGTGTGGCTGTCAGTGGCGCCGTGACCAGCAGCTACGCTGTCAAGGCAGAAGACCAAGGCAAGACGTTGACGGTGACGGTGACTGGTTTGAAGGCTGGTTACACCACAGCATCCGCCGAGTCGGCGGGCGCCGCGGTAGCGGCCGGGGTGATCACGCCGGGGACGCCGTTGGTCACGGGGACGGTCCAGGTTGGTCAGACGGTGACTGGGGTGCCTGGCGTGTGGAGCCCAGC
>JAISTN010000152.1 GCA_031272565.1 Bifidobacteriaceae bacterium | reverse complement strand
GATGTCGCCATCTACAACCCGGCCACCGCCCACCACTATGGCCAACAGGTGGACATGAAGGGCGTCACGGAGCAGATGGCAGGTCTGGTGGCGGACGGCTGGATCCGGCATTGGGGCATCAACCACGCCTGGCCCTGGGAGGTCCGCCAGGCCTGCGAGTTCGCCGCCCGGGAGGGCATGCCGCTGCCGTGCTGCATGCAGGTGCCCTATTCGGCCGTGGCCCGCGAAATGCTGGAGGACCCAGACTTGCTGGAAGTGGCCAATGACTTCGACCTGGCCTTTCAGGTCTCCAACCCGTTGGCGGTGGGCGTCCTGGCCGGCCGGCCAAGGGCGGAAGCCACCCGGCACCTGGGCCAGGCCCCGCTGGCGGCCCACGCGGAGGCCATCCTGCCGCAACTGACTGAACTGGCCGCATCGGTTGGCGCCACCAAGGCCCAACTCGTGCTGGCCTTCGCCACCACCTATCCACGTGTCGCCTCGGTGCTGTTCGGCTGCCGGGGCACCGCCCAGCTCACAGAAGACCTGGGCGCGCTTGACCTGCTGGCTCGCTTGGGGGCCACCGGCGTGCGGGACCTGCTGCAGGACCTGCCGCAAAACCCGGAGCAAGCCAAGGTCGACGAGAGCTGGGAGGCCTGAATCAACCCAGCCCGGCCGCGCGCAGCGTGGCGCATCGCCAATTAAGTAAAGGAGTAAGGGGAAGCAATCACATGGAGTATCGCAAACTCGGTAACAGCGACTTGCAGGTGTCACGCCTGGCAATGGGCTCGTTCCACGTCTATGACCGCATGACGATGGATGAGGTGGTCGAACTGCTGCTGGCCGCCCGCGCGGCCGGTATCAACTGGTTCGATGTCGGTCACTACACCTCGGGCGTCAACGTGGAAGACCGGGTCTCCACCACCGACATCCGCTTCGCCTGGGCTCGCGAACAGGCCGGCATCAAGCGCGAAGACTATATCCACACCCAGAAGCTGTGGTACGGCGACCCCCGCCCCTCCTTCAAGGCCCAGTTGGCCGAATCGCTGCCTCGCGCTCAGGTCGACTACGCCGACATCGGCATCTACAACCCGGGCACGGCTGGCTACTTTGGCCAGAAGTCTGACATGAAGGACATCGTGACGCAGTTTGCCCACCTGGTCGAAATCGGCTGGCTGCACCACTGGGGCTTCAACCACGCCTACCCCTGGGAGATCCGCGAGGCGATCGAGTTCGCGGACAAGGAAGGCATGCCCAAGCCGATCGTGATGCAGATCGAGTACAACGCTGTCACCAGGGAGCAGGCGGAAGACCCGGCCCTGATGGAGGTGGCCAAGGAGTTCAACTTGGACTACCAGGTGACCAACACGCTGGGCGTTGGCGTGCTGCTGGGCCGCCCAGCGGAGGCGGCTACCCGCCCCACCGGCTACGGCAAGATGGACGCCGCCGCCGCCAACGCGGCCGAACAGTTCAAGGCCATCGCGGCCTCGGTTGATGCCACCCCGGCTCAGCTCGCCATCGCCTTCGCGTTGACTCACCCGCTGGCCAAGGCGGCCCTGTTTGGCGCCTCGAAGCTGTCCCAGCTACAGGACAACCTGGGCGGCCCGGCCTTGCTGGAGCGCCTGGGGGCTGAAGCTATCCGCGACCTGCTGAAGGACCTGCCGCAAGACCCAGAACAACTGGGGCCATACGACCACTAGACGGTCACTGCCCCAACCGAAAGGAGCCATCATGGAGTACCGCACCTTGGGCAACAGTGGCCTGCAGGTGTCGCGGTTGGCGTTGGGCTCATACCACGTCTATGACCGCATGACGATCGATCAGATCGCCGAACTGCTGACCACCGCCTGCGCGGTCGGAATCAACTGGTTCGACGTGGGCCACTACGCCTCCGCCGCCCACCCGGAAGAGAAGGTCTCGGTGACCGACATCCGCTTTGCCTGGGCCCGCGAACAGGCCGGCATCAAGCGCGAGGACTACATCCACACCCAGAAGCTGTGGTACGGCGGGCCACGGCCCTCCTTCAAAGCCCAGTTCGCCGAATCGCTGCCGCGCGCCCAGGTGGACTACGCCGACCTGGCGATCTACAACGCCGACACGGCCTACCACTTTGGCACGCCGGTCGACATGAAGGACATTGTGACCCAGATGGCCGGCCTGATCGAGTGTGGCTGGCTGCGCCACTGGGGTATCAACCAGGCCTTCCCGGCCGATGTCCGCACGGCCATCGAGTTTGCGGAGAAGGAAGGCCTGCCCAAGCCGGTCATGATGCAGTTGCCCTACAACGCCTTCACCCGCGACATGGTGGAGGACCCGGCGCTGCTGGAGATCACCCAGGAATACAACGTGGTGTATCAGGCCTCGAACGTGCTGGCGGTGGGTGTGCTGGTGGGACGGCCCATCGAGGCGGCCACCCGCCCCACGGGTTATCCCTCAATGGACCGCTCCGCCGCCGCCTTGGCCGGGCAGTTTGCCGAACTGGCCCAGTCGGTTGACGCCACTCCGGCTCAACTGGCCATCGCCTTTGCGCTTAGCCACCCCCAGGTGGTGACGGCGCTGTTTGGCACTTCGAAGCTGTCCCAGCTACAGGACAACCTGGGCGCGCTCGACTTGTTGGCCCGTTTGGGGGCCGATGGCGTGCGCGACCTGCTGAAAGACATTCCACAAGATCCCAATCAGGTCAGGGTCGACAGGATCGAAGGTCCGGCCTAACACACCCACCAAAGGAAAGGAACACCCAAGTGATGAACACCCCCAAGCGAGCCCTCATAACGGGTCTGGCCTTCTTGGTCGGCGCCGGGTTGGCTCTGTCTGGTTGCGCCTCCAAGCGTGACGATACTTCCAGTGGCACCACCACTCCGGCCGCCACCGACACCGCCGCGGACACCGGTGAGGCTCAGCCCACCGAGGGCGGCGAAACCACCGAGGCCCCCGTGGTGACGGACGAGGTCGACCCCAACTCGGTCTTCGTGTTTGGCGGTTCGGCTGACCCGGTGGCGCTGGACCCGGCTCTGGTGACCGATGGCGAGTCGATCCGTGTGGCCAACCAGATCTTCGAGTCGCTGATGGGCTACAAGGAAGGTTCAGCCGAGGTGGAACCGCGGCTGGCCACCGGCTACACCCAGTCCGAGGACGGCTTGAGCTACACGTTCACGCTACGTGAGGGCGTCAAGTTCCACGACGGCACCGACTTCAACGCCGATGCCGTCTGCTACAACTATGACCGCTGGTTCAACTGGACCGGCACCATGCAGCAGCAGAACATCTCGAACTATTACCAGTTGATTTTTGAAGGCTTCAAGACCTCGGACAACCCGGACTTGCAGGATCCGCTCTATGCGAGCTGCACCACCAACGGCGACTTCGAGGCCACCATCACGCTGACCCGGCCCTACGGCGGTTTCATCGCGGTGGCCGGTACGATCTGGCTGGCTATCCAGAGCCCCGACGCCATGAAGCAATACGACGCCGACAACGTGGAAGCCGAAGAAGGCAGCGACGTGCGTTACGGCGAGTACGCCACCGCCCATCCCTGCGGCACCGGCCCCTTCAAGTTCGACTCGTGGGAAAAGGGCCAGCAGGTCACGCTGGTGCGCAATGACGACTACTGGGGTGACAAGGCCAAGGTGGCCAAGGTCATCATCCGCAACGTGGGTGACGCCACGGCCAGAATGCAGGCCCTGCAGAGCGGCGAGATTGACGCCTACGACATGGTCTCGCCCGGCGACTTGGCCGGCCTGGAAGGCGCCGGTTTCCAACTGGTGCCGCGCCAGCCGTTCAACATCCTCTACCTGGGCATGGACCAGAACACGGAGATCTTTAAGGATGTCCGCGTCCGCCAGGCCTTCAACTACGGCATCGACAAGGAAGCCCTGATCGCTCAGGTGCTGCCGGCCGGTTCCGAGGCCGCCACGCTGTTCTACCCGCCCGCCTCGGCCGGCTATGCCGAGGCTCTGGAGGCGGTCAATGCCGAGGTCCAGTACACCTATGATCCGGACAAGGCCAAGGAACTGTTGGAGGAAGCCGGGGTGATGGGTCAGACGATTGACTTCTACTACCCGACCGGCACCTCGCGGCCCTACATGCCCAACCCGGAGGAGATCTATGTGGCGTTGAAGTCCCAGATCGAGGCCCTGGGTATGCAGGTCAACGGCATTCCGCTGAAGTGGAGCCCGGAGTACCTGGAACAGGTCAAGGCGGTTGAGGGCCACTCGATGTTCATTGTGGGTTCCACCTCCAGCACCTCCAGCCCTGGCCTGGAAGTCTTCTTTGGCACCTACAACATCGAATGGGGCTTCAACAACCAGGAGATCTTCGACCTGGTGACCTCCGCCAAGGGGCAGGCCACGGCGGCAGAAACGGACACGGCCTACGCCGCCGCCTCGGTCGCGATCGCGCTGGATCCGCCCGGTGTGCCCGTGGCCCACGTGCCGGTGACGGTCGCCTTGGCGCCCAACATCAGCGGCTACATCACCTACCCGACTGGTTCTGAGATCTACAACAAGGTCTCAGTCGGTTAGTCCAAAGCTGAACTGGACTGGGCGGCCGGTGCCAACGGCACCGGCCGCCCGGCCC
>JAISTN010000128.1 GCA_031272565.1 Bifidobacteriaceae bacterium | reverse complement strand
GGCTTGCGGCGCCGGGCCGCCCGGGTCCGGCAGGTCGCCGCCCGGGTCCGGCACCGCCGGCGCGGTGGCCAACAGCGCCTTGATCTCTTTGGCCGAGGCGATCCCGCCCATGCCGACATAAAAGAACTGCCCAATCCGGTCCAGGGGTTCCAGCAGCAGCGTGCCCAGCAACACCAGAGCCAAGGCCTGGCCGCCGGTGATCGCCCCCACCACCAAGCGGTGCAGGGCCAAACCCGCGGCCGCCGCCACAAAGGCCAACGAGAACAGCGCATCGACCACCAGCAGCAGCAGTTGGTTGCCAGCCAGCAGCCGCATGACGTGGCGGCGAAGGTTCTCGGCCGCCGCGGCCAGGCGCCGGCCATAGGCCCGCTCGGCGTTCAGCAAGCGCAGCGCCCCCAGGCCCTGGATAGCATCCAAGAACTGGGCCGAAAACTGCCGCCCGGCTTGCCGGTAGCGCTGCGACACCCCCCGGAAGGCGGCCTGAAAACCACCCAAGGCCAGCGGAATTGCCGGCAGCGCCAGGGCCAGCCAGCCGGCCCAGACCGGGTCCACCAACACGGCCGCCAAGCCCAACACCAGTAGCGGTGCCGTCATCGAACCGATCATTGGGCCAAGGAAACTGGACCGGTAAGCGGCGGCCCGCTCCACGCCATCGGTCGCCGTCGAAACCAAGGCACCGGTCCGCTCGCGGCTGCGGGTGGCCGCCCCCAACTTGAAAATGTGGGCCGTCACCGCCCGCCGGGTGCGGTGCTCATCCGCCGCCTGGCCCCGCGCCGCCAGGTAGGGCCCACCCCAGGCGGCCAGGCCAACCGCCAAGATCAGCCCCAGGGCGGCAACCACCAGCCAAGTCGAGTAGCCGTCCCAGCCCGCGCTGCTGCCCAGATTGCCATTACCGCCGGTGGCGCCACCACCGTTGCCGCCCGTGCCGGCCACGTCATCAACCAGGCGGCCCAAGATCAGGTACAAGCCCGCCAGCGCCAACGCCTGAACCCAACTCAGGGCGATCACCGGCAGACGCTTCACACGCCTACCCTATGCCGCACCGCGGGGCGGTGGGCGCAGGCCGGCGCGCGGCTGGCCAACAACCGGACCGCGAGCAGCCGGCCACCCAGACAAACGCGGCCCGGCCCGCGCCCAGCCCCTAGTCACAGGAGGTAGGTGCGGGCCGGGCCCGTTGGTTGTCTTGGTCTACTTCTTTTCCGCGGCAGCTTCCGCGATCACGGCATCCACCCGGTGTGGCGGCATCGGCTCGTGGCCAATGTACTCACTGGTGAAGGAACCGGTCCCGCGGGACATGGAACGCAGGTCGATGGCGTAGCCGGTGACCTCAAACTGGGGCACCTCCGCCTTGACCATGGTCCGCCCGCCGGCCACCGACTCGGTGCCCGTCAGCCGGCCGCGCCGCGAGGACAGGTCAGACATGACCGCGCCCACGTTTTCGTCGTCCACCAGGATCGACATCGACACCACCGGCTCCAGCAAGGAGATGGCACCCGGCTTGGAGGCCGCCTCCTTCAGGGCCAGCGAACCGGCCATCTGGAAGGCGGCATCGGACGAATCGACCGAGTGGGCCTTGCCGTCAAACAACGTCACCCGGATGTCCACCATGGGATAGCCGGCCAAGACACCCTTGGCCATTTGCGCCCGCACGCCCTTTTCCACCGACGGGATGAACTGGCGCGGCACGGCGCCACCCACCACCTTGTCGACAAACTCGAAGCCGCCGCCAGGACCCAGCGGCTCGACCTCAATCATGCACTTGGCGTACTGGCCGTGGCCGCCGGACTGCTTGACGTGGCGACCCTCCGCCTGGACCTTCTGGGCGAACGTTTCACGCATCATCACCCGGTAGGGCACCTTCTCCACCTGGACGCCAAACTTGTCCGCCAGGCGCTGCAACGTGACCTCGACGTGGGCGTCGCCCATGGTCCACAGGACCGTCTGGCGCGTCTCCTGGTTGTGCTCCACCCGCAGGGTGGGGTCTTCCGAAACCAGCCGGTTCAGGCCGGTGCCCAGCTTGTCTTCATCCGAGCTGTTGACCGCCTTGATGGCGATGGGCAGCATTGGCTCCGGCGGCGTCCACGGCTGGGCCACCAACGGCTTGGCCGGATCAGACAACGTGTCGCCGGTTTCCGCCACCGTCAACCGGGCCACGGCGGCGATGTCGCCCGCCACCACATACGGCACCGGACGCTGCTTGGCACCCAACGGCGAGGTCAGCGTGCCGGCCCGTTCGTTTTCGGGATGGTTGGGCGTGCCCGCCGGGCCCAGCCCGTGGCCTTCCACATGGACCTGGGATTCAGCCCGCAGGGTGCCGCTGAAGACCCGCACAATCGAGATGCGGCCCACGTAGGCGTCCTGGGTTGTCTTGATGACTTCCGCCACCAGCGGGCCCTTGGGGTCACAGGAGATTTCGACTTCCTTGCCGCTCGGGTCAAGCACCTCCGGCATGGGGGCGATGACTGGGCTGGGGAAGCCGTCCCGGATCAGGTAGAGCAGTTCTTCCGTCCCGATGCCGCCCGCAGCCGCCATCGGCATGATGGGGAAGAATGAGGCGTTGGCCATGGCCTTTTGCAGATCGGCCCGCAGGGCGGCGCCGTCCAGTTCGCCACCGTCCAGGTAGGCCTCCATCAGATCCTCGTCACCCGATTCGGTGATCAGCGCCTCAATGAAGGCTTCGCGGTTGCGCTCCATCTTGCCCACTTCGTCACCCTGGGCCTCACGCACCACGCGCTTGCCGGAGGTGAAGTCCACCACCTGGCCGGTCAGGATGTCCAGCAGCGAACCGATTTCCGCCTCCGATTTGTACAGCGGCACCATCATGGGCAGCACGGCGTCACCAAAGGCCTGCCGGCAGGCCTCCACCACGCCGTCGTAGTCCGCCCGGGGGTTGTCCAGCTTGGTGATCAGCACCGCGCGGGGCAGCCGCACCGCGGCCAGTTCATCCCACAGCAGGCGGGTGGCGCCGGAAGGCCCATCAACCGCGCTGATCACGAACACCGCGGCATCGGCGCCGCGGATGGCGGCCCGCAGGTCGCCCAGGTAGTCGGCGTAACCGGGCGCGTCGATGATGTTGATCTTGACGCCCTGGAAGCTGACTGGAGCGAGCGCCAGGCCAACCGACCGGCCCGTCTTGCGCTCAATGTCTTCGTAGTCGGTTACTGTGGTGCCCTCCGCCACAGAGCCAGCCCGGCCAATTTCACCGGTGGCAACCAGCAGGCCCTCCACAATGGTGGTCTTGCCTGAACCGGAAGACCCGACGAACACAACGTTGCGGATCTTGCCCGGATCAGACACCGGGGTCGCTGACTTGGACTGGGCGGAGGATTGGTTGTCCACGGCCATGAGGTATTGCCCTTTCTATTGGTAGCTGCGCTGCCGACCTTCACACGATGGTAGCCCAGGTGGCTGGGCCGGCGCCCCTCGCGGCCAGCGGCGTTCGCTGACAGCATGCCCCCGCGGGCGCGGGCCGCGCGCGCTGCCAAGTGGGGTGACCAGGCCGAACGGGGCCATAGGGCGCCCTGGCAGTGACCGGACCCACTTGCGCCTGGCCGCAAATCTCACACTGCCTCCCGGCCAGCTACCTGGCATGGCCGATGTCGCCCGGTCGATGTCGCCCGGCCCGGCGGCTACGTGGCCGATTCTTCGCGGAGCGCCCGGAGCGACTTCAACACTTGTTCCCGGTCGCTGGTCAGCCACATCTCCGGCAAGCCGGCCAGCAGGAAGCGGCCGTAGCGGGCGGTGGCCAGGCGTGGATCCAACACCGCCACCACGCCCTTGTCTTCGGTGCGGCGGATCAGGCGGCCCGCCCCCTGGGCCAGCATTAGCCCGGCCTGCGCCGCCGCCACCGACATGAAACCATTGGCGCCGGCCCGGTCCGCCGCCTCCTTGCGGGCCGACATGACTGGATCGTCCGGCCGGGGGAATGGGATGCGGTCTATCACCACCAGGCGGCAGGTCCGGCCGGGGGCGTCAACGCCCTGCCACAACGACAGGGTGCCGAACAGCGAGGCCGTCTGGTCCGCCACGAACTGTTCGATCAACGACGGTAGCGCCGCCTCGCCCTGACACAAGATGGGCAGATCGATGGCGCCCCCCAGGACCTCGGCCGCCGCCTCCGCCGCCCGCCGGGAACTGAACAGGCACAGGGCCCCGCCACCGGCCGCCTCGATCAGTTCGGCCAGCCGGGCGTGCTGCTCCTTGGCCGGCACGCCCTCCCGGCCTGGCGCCGGCAGGTCCGCCGCCACATAGAGAATCGCCTGCCGGCGGTAGTCGAACGGTGACCCGACATCGAGCCCCCGCCAGTAGCTGTCTTGTTCCAGTCCTAGCCCCGTCGCGGCGGCGGTGGCCTGCAACGTCCCGCCCACCTTCAAGGTGGCCGAGGTCAACACGGCCGTGACGTTCTCAAAGACCCTGTCCCGCAGCAACCCGGAGACGTCCAGCGGCGCCGCGTACAGCACCGGTTCGCCCGGCGTCCCG
>JAISTN010000105.1 GCA_031272565.1 Bifidobacteriaceae bacterium | reverse complement strand
CGACGAGCCGCCCACCAGCTTCTTGTACTTGACCAATGAAAAGTCCGGTTCGATGCCAGTGGTGTCGCAGTCCATCATGAAACCGATGGTGCCGGTGGGGGCCAGCACCGAGGCCTGGGCGTTGCGCCAGCCGTGCTCCTTGCCCTTGGTCAGCACGTCTTCCCAGGCCCGGGCGGCAGCCTGGTGGATGTCGCCGTCCAGCGGCGAGGCCGTCACCAGGGCGTCGTTGGCGGCGTGGTGCTTGCGCATCACCTTGAGGTGGGCGGCGGCGTTCTGGGCGTAGCCCTGGTAGGGCCCCACCACGGCCGCCAGTTCGGCCGAACGGCGGTAGGCGGTGGCGGTCATCAGCGAGGTGATGGCCCCGGCCAGCGAGCGGCCCGAATCGGAGTCATAGGCCAGCCCGGAAGCCATCAGCAACGCACCCAGGTTGGCGTAGCCGATGCCCAACTGGCGGAAGCGGCGGGTGGTTTCCGCGATGGACTGGGTGGGGAAATCGGCAAAGCAGATCGAGATGTCCATGGCCGTGATGATCAACTCCACGGCCCGTTCGAAGCGGACCGTATCGAAGGTGCCGTCCTCACGCAGGAAGGCCAACAGGTTGAGGGACGCCAGGTTGCAACTGGAGTTGTCCAGGTGCATGTACTCCGAACACGGGTTGGAGGCCGTGATGCGGCCGGTTTCCGGCGAGGTGTGCCAGGCGTTGATGGTGTCGTCGTACTGGATGCCCGGATCGGCGCACTCCCAGGCGGCCCGGGCCACCTTGTTGAACAGGTTGCGGGCGTCCACCTCCTGGACCACCTCGCCCGTCACCCGGGCCCGCAAGCCGAATGGCTCGCCCGCTTCGACCGCCCGCATGAAGGCATCCGAGACCCTGACCGAGTTGTTGGCGTTCTGGTACTGGACCGAGGCGATGTCACGGCCGTCCAGGTCCATGTCGAAGCCGGCGTCCCGCAGGGCCTTGATCTTGAGTTCTTCCCGGGCTTTGGTTTCGACGAACTCTTCGATGTCCGGGTGGTCGATGTCCAGCACCACCATCTTGGCGGCCCTCCGGGTGGCGCCGCCGGACTTGATGGTGCCGGCCGAGGCGTCCGCGCCCCGCATGAAGGAGACCGGCCCGGAGGCGGTGCCGCCGGAGGAGCGCAGCAGTTCCTTGGAGGACCGGATGCGGGACAGGTTGACGCCGGCGCCGGAGCCGCCCTTAAAGATCATGCCTTCTTCGTGGTACCAGTTCAGGATCGACTCCATCGAATCATCCACCGACAGGATGAAGCAGGCCGAAACCTGCTGCGGCGAGGCCGTCCCCACGTTGAACCAGACCGGCGAGTTGAAGCTGAAGTGCTGGTGCAGCAGCAGCCAGGTGATCTCCTCCGCGAAGATGTCCGCATCCGCCGCCGAGGCGAAGTAGCCGTGCTCCAGGCCGGCCGCCTTGTAGGCGCCCACCACGCGGTCGATCAGTTGGCGCAACGAGTATTCGCGCCCCGGGGTGCCCACTGCCCCGCGGAAGTACTTGGTGGCCACAATGGTGGAGGCGTTGACGGACCAGAAGTCCGGGAATTCGACCCCGTGCTGCGCGAAGACTGTCTCACCAGTCTTCCAGTTGGTCTGGACCACGTCCCGCAGCTCCCACGTCACCTCCGAATAGGGATGGATCCCTTCCGTGGTGAAGACGCGCGCCACGGTCAAGCCGGTGGTCTGGTGAGCACGTGAGGGGGCGGACTGGACAGTCTCGGTCATGATTCTTGAACTCCTGAATCGGGGGTCTTGGGATTGGAGGGTGGGTGGGGAAAGGCCCGCAAGGCGGCGATCTCCGCCTCGAAGTCCTCGAGTGAGCCGAACGAGCGGTAGACCGAGGCGAACCTCAGGTACGCCACCTCGTCCAGCTCACGCAGTGGCCCCAGGATGGCCAGGCCGACCTCTTGCGAGTCGACCTCCGCCGCGCCGGTGGCGCGAATGCGCTCCTCCACCTGGTGGGCCAGCAGCGCGAGCTGGTCATCCGAAACCGGACGGCCCTGGCAGGCCCGCCGCACGCCGGCGGCGACCTTGTCGCGGCTGAAGGGTTCGGTGGCGCCGCTGCGCTTGATGACGCTCAAGGCGGCGGTTTCCACCGTGGTGAAGCGCTTGCCGCACTCCTGGCACTGCCGGCGCCGCCGGGTGGACGTGCCGTCCTCTGCCGTGCGCGAATCGATCACGCGGCTCTCTTCGTGGCGGCAGAACGGGCAATGCACCGGACCACTGTAACAAGATGTTGGGTGCTTTGCGGCGACACGCCACAACATCTTGTGTATTTGGGTCATGTAGCCGGCACCAATAGCACATCTCCCCCCCGGATGGAAGGGGACCTAAGGCCGTTCAGTTCCTGCAACAGCGCCACCACCTGCCGCACGTCCCCGCCCGGCGGCGTCAAGCCCTCCGCGATGGACCACAGCGAATCCCCCTGGTGGACCACCACCTCACGGGTGGGCACGTAGCTGACCGATTCGGCCCCGCCTCCACCGGCGGCGGCACCGATGCCGTAGGCGGCCACGGCCAGGGCCGCCGCCAGGAGCCAGGCCGCCACCCGGCCACGGCGGGTCAACCAACGGCCGGCCGCCCGCCCGGCGGCACTGGAACCGCCGTAGCCGGCGCGCTGACCAGCCCCGGCCCGGCCCACCCAACCAGCCCGTCCCGCCGGGATCACATATGTGCTCATGTGTCACTCCTCTCCTAGGCACCGCCTCTCCCTCATACACTTGTTTGAGCTTTGGCGGCGAATTCACTATGATTGGGAGTTAACACCTGACCACTGACATTTTAGGAGCGAGGGCAGACACATGAGTCCGCAGGGCACCAAGAACCAGACCGACAAGAACTTCGCGGGCCGCAACCTGGGCCGCCGCAGCCGGGGCCTCACCCCCAGGCAGCGCGCCATCCTGGACTGCATCATCGAATCGCTGGACAGCCGGGGCTACCCACCGTCCATGCGGGAGATCGCCGCTGCCGTCAACCTGAAATCGCCATCGTCGGTCAAACACCAACTGATCGCCCTCGAAACCAAGGGCTACGTGCGGCGCGACCCCAGGTTGCCCAGGGCCATTGAAATCGTCGACCCGAACGCGGACATCCCGCAGCGCCTGCGCCTGCTGGAAGGCGGCGGCCCCAAGCCCCGCTACGTCCCGCTGGTGGGCCGGATCGCGGCCGGCATCCCCATCCTGGCCGAACAGATGGTGGACGGCTTGTACCCCTTCCCCCGGGAGATCGTGGGCGACGGGGAAGTCTTCATGCTCAAGGTTCAGGGCGACTCCATGATCAACGCCGCCATTGCCGACGGCGACCTGGTGGTGGTCCGCTCACAGCCCTCGGC
>JAISTN010000080.1 GCA_031272565.1 Bifidobacteriaceae bacterium | reverse complement strand
GGGCCCGGCGAGCGCGACCAGGCGGCCCAGCCGCCGGCCATCGAACTGGCCGGGGTGGACTTCGCCTACGTACCCGGCCAACCGGTGGTGCGGGGCTTTGACTTGCGGATCAAGGCGGGCGAGCGGGTTGCCCTGACCGGGCCCAGCGGCTCCGGCAAGACCACCATCGCGGAACTGCTGCAACGCAACCTGGTGCCGGCCGCCGGCCAGGTCAAGATCTGGGGGCACGATGCCGCCCAGGTGCCGGCCGCCTGGTGGCGCTCCCAACTGGCGGTGGTGGCGCAGCACACCTACCTGTTCACCGGCACGCTGCGGGACAACCTGCTGTTGGCGGCACCCACGGCCACGGACGCCGATCTGTGGGTGGCCCTAGAGCAGGCTGACTTGGGCGCCTTTGTGCGCGCCTTGCCGGACCGGCTGGACACGGCGGTAGGGGAGCGTGGCCTGGCGCTGTCCGGCGGCCAGACGCAACGGCTGGCCATTGCCCGGGCCTTCCTGAAGGACTCGCCCATCCTGGTGCTGGACGAACCGACCGCCCACGTCGACCTGGCTTCGGAACGGGCCATCCTGGCGGCGTTGGAGCGTTTGGGCCAAGGCCGCACCGTGCTGGCCATCTCCCACCGCCAGGCCACCGTGGGCCAGGCTGACCGTGTCGTGGAGGTGGTCCGGTGACCAACCGCGAACTGCGCCGCCGCCTGGTCCAAGTGACCCGGCCCGTGCTGCCGCCCCTGGCACTTTCGGCCCTGTTCCGGGCGCTCGGGCTGGCGGCCGGCATCGCCCTGTTGGGGGTGGCCGGCTGGGCGGTGGGGGTGGCGATCGAGGCCGCCGGCGGCTCCCGCGCCGGCCTGACGACCGGCCGGGTGGTGCTGGTCCTGGTGGTGTTGTCGCTGGTCAAGGGCCTGGCGCGGTACCTGGAACAGTATTGCGGGCACTACGTGGCGTTCCGGGCGCTAGCGCTGTTGCGGTTGTACTTCTATGACCGGCTGGCGCCGCAGGCGCCAGCCGCCCTCGAGGGCCGGGACAGCGGTGACCTGCTCAGCCGGGTAACCAAGGACGTGGACCGGGTGGAGGTCTTCTTTGCCCACACCATTGCACCGGTCATCACGGCCGTGGTGGTGCCACTGGCCACGGTGGTCTGGTTTGGTTGCGCCATCGACCTGCTGGGAGCGGGGTTACTGGCGGCCTGCCTGCTGGTGGTGCTGGCCAACGGCCTGCGCGGTGCCACCCGCCCGGCCGGCGGAGGCGACCCGGCCAGCCTGCTGCGCCAGGGCCGCGGCGCGGTGGCTCAACACATGACCGATTCGGTCCAAGGCGTGCGCGAGGTCTTGGCCTTCGGCGCGCAGGCCCGCCGCCTGGTCCACGTGGCCCAGGCGGAGGCGCCCGTTGCCCGCGGCCTGAAGGGCATTGCCCGCCAGGCGGCCTTCACCCGGGGCGCCAACGCCGGCTGGATGGCGGCGGTGTTGTTCCTGGAGTTCGAGGTCTTGCGGGCCCAGGGCACCAGCCTGGCTGCCCTTGGCTTGGGCTTGGGCGTGACGGCGGCGGCCTTCGCGCCGGTGCTGGCGGTGGAGGATTTCGCGGCCGATCTGTCCCAGGCCTACGCTTCCGCCCGGCGTCTGTTCGAGGTCACGGATGCCGAACCCCTGGTGCCCGATGCCGCCCCCGGGCTGGACGGGCCGGAAGGGCCGGCAGCGGCGGCGGCACCGGCAGCGGAGGCTGCGACGGACGAGGGGCCGGGCGCGCCAGGTCAGCCGACCCCCGCCCCGCCGCGCGTCCAACTGATGGACGTCACCTTCTGGTACCCCGGCGCCCACCGCACCAGCCCGGCCTTGGACCAGGTCAGTTTCACGGCCGAGGCCGGCCGGGTGCTGGCCCTGGTTGGAGCCTCCGGCTCCGGCAAGTCGACCGTGGCCGCCCTGCTGACCCGGTCCTGGGACCCCACCGAAGGCTCGGTCCTGTTGGACGGCGTGGACGTGCGCGAGCGCCCCTTGGCGGACCTGCGCCGCACCGTGGGAGTGGCCGCCCAGCGGCCCTACCTATTCAACCTGAGCCTTGAGGACAACCTGGCATTGGCGGCGCCCGCTGCCAGTCCCAGCGACGTAGCCCAGGCCGCCCAGGCGGCGCACTTGGATGAGGTGATGGCGGAGTTGCCGGCCGGCGCCATCGGCGAAATGGGCGAAAAGCTGAGCGGCGGCCAGCGCCAACGGCTGGCCTTGGCCCGCACCCTACTGCGCCAGCCGCCAGTCCTGGTGCTGGACGAGTGCACCTCGCAGCTTGACGCCACCACCGAGCGGGCCGTGCTGGAAGGCCTGCGCCAGGCCGGCCGTGACAAGACGGTGATCGTGATTGCCCACCGGCTTAGCACGGTGCGGCACGCGGACTGGATAGTGGTGCTCGATGCCGGCCGCGTGGTCCAGCAGGGCACCTATGAGGAGTTGGCGGCGCAGGCCGGCGGCGCCTTCGCCGAGTTGCTGGCCCGCGAGGCGGGCTGAGCCACTACTCAGAGCCAGCCGGAGAGGTGTTGGCGGGCGACATCGGCCAGGCTGTCCAGCCAAGCCGGGGAATCGTTCAGGCAGGCGATGCGGTTGAAGCTGCCGGCCGGGTTGGCCTCCATGAAGGCGGCCCGGTTGAGCAGTTCGATCTCCTCCAGCGTTTCCAGGCAGTCGGCCGCGAAGCCCGGGCAGATGACGTCGACCCGGGCCGTGCCGGCGGCGCCCAGTTGGCGGACCGTGTCGATGGTGGCCGGGGTCAGCCACTTGGCCGGGCCAAACTTCGACTGGAAGGTGACTGGCGCCCAGTCACCTTCTAGGCCCAGCCGGGTCCGCAGCGCCGCGGCCGTCGCCAGGCAGTGTCCCCGGTACGGGTCACCCGCCTGGTCGCAGGCCACCGGGATGCCGTGGAACGACAGCAACAGGCGGTCCCCGCCCGCGAAATCCGGCCGGCCGGTCTGCTGCCAGGCGGCCTCCGCCTGCGCGGCCAACGCCTCGATGTAGCCGGGGTGCGTGGGGTAGGAGTGCACCAGGCGCAACTCCGGCTGATCCACCACCGAGAGCAAATAGCGCGCGGCGGCATCATGCACGGAGGCCACAGTTGGTACCGAGTATTGCGGGTACAGCGGCAGCACCAAGATGCGCCGCACCCCCGCGGCTTGCAGGTCCGCCATGACTTGTCCGGTGGCCGGCTGGCCGTAGCGCATCGCGGCCTCCACCCGCACACCAGGCCCCAAGCGTTCCGCCAGGCCGGCCGCCGCCGCGCGGGTGTAGACCAACAGCGGCGAACCCTGCTCCAGCCAGACCTGCTGGTACTTGTGGGCCGATTTGCCAGACCGGACCGGCAGCACGCACAGCTCCAGGATGGTCCGCCACACCGGCGCCGGCATGTCCACCACGCGGCGGTCTGACAGGAACTCGCGCAGGTAGCGGCGCACCGCGGGCGCGGTGGGAGCCTGCGGGGTGCCCAAGTTGACCAACACCACGGCAACTTCAGCCTTAGGTTCGGTCATTGGCTTGCCGCCTCCGTGCCCGTCCAGGGGACCGGCTCGCCGCGTCGCCCCGTCAGGCGGGGCAGCACCAGTGCGCCAATCATCAGTCCGCAGCCTAGCTCTGCGCCGAGTAGGAGGGCCAACCGGAGGGCGCCGTTGACGCCCACCTGCGCCAGGCGGCCGGGCCCCAGCGCACCGCCAGACAGGGCCGCCAACCCGCCCAGTACCGCCGCCGCCAGCAGGGTGGCCGCCAGCGCGACCAGCGCGTGGGCCCACCATGGCCTGGCTGGCAGGCGGCGCTGGGCCCGTAGGCCGGCCACGAAGCCGGCCAGCAGCGGCACCAACACCACCAGCCAGGCGGCCGCCGGCGGTGGCGTGGCCGGCAGCAGCCCAAAGAGCGGCAGCGAAGGCAACGGCCCGCCGGTGGTGGCGAAGGGCGAAAACTCGGTGCCGGCCCCCACGTGGAAACCGGCCAGGCCAATATAGGACAAGGCCCACAGCACCAAGTTTGGAGTGTAGGCCAGGCAGAGCCCAGCCAAGGCCACCCCGCCCATGGCGCCCGGGTCAAGCTGCGTGAACAAGTCCATGAAGGTGGCGGCCCCGCCCACCACCCAGGCGGCCGTCAGCAACACGGCGCCCAACAGCATTAGGCCGACGGCCCGTTTGGCGGCCTTGACCGCAGCCGGGATCTCCGGCGCGATGCCGTCCTTCAACCAGGCCGCGATGCGCCCGCCCAGCAGCTTGCCGTTGCCGTGCGGCGCGTTGCCCCACAGCAGGCCGGCTGTTGCGACGGCGGCGGCCCCCACCGTGGCGGCCGGGGCGGACGGCCGGGCCGCGTCCGCCAGCAGGAAGGACAGCACGGCGGCCGAGCCGGCAAAGCCCACCACCCCGGGCGCCAGCAGGGGCCAGCCCCGGGCCGAGCTGACCGCCGCCAGCACCTTGCAGCCCAGCAGTGACAGCAGCGTGATGCCCAACGGCGCCATGGTCAGCACCCCGCTGGTGGCGCCTTCGCCCAGGGTGGTCCAACCGAAGTGCCCCACCACCCACAGGTCGGTGCCCAGCCGGGCCGCGTCCAGCCAGGAGACGTCGTCATTTAGCTGGGCG
>JAISTN010000051.1 GCA_031272565.1 Bifidobacteriaceae bacterium | reverse complement strand
GGGGACGGGTCCCAAGTGACGACTTTCCGGGCCCCGTCGGCCCAGGTGGTGCCGGCAAGCCTGCCGGTGGTTGGGCGGGTGACGTGCTGGCCGGGGACGACGGGGTGGGCTGGCACCGGTGGTGTCGACAAGTTTGCCCATGGTCGGGTCAGGGGACGTGTTGGCCGGGGACGATGAGGTCGGCCAGCCCTGGTGGTGACGACGAGTTGGCTGGTGGTTGGGTGGGGGACGGCCTGGCCAGGTTTGGATGAAACAGAAAGTGGCAGACAACACGCGGTTTTGTGGCAGTCGAGGCCTCCAGTAGCCGGAATCTGGGCCGTGACGGCCAGGCCGTCATCGGCGGCAAGCCTCTGACCTGCTGGGACGCTCGTGGCCTGTGACTGAGATCACCGGTCTGGGCCTCTCCCCGCCACAAAACCGGCTGTTGTCTGCCACCTTGCTCCGGGCGACCTCAACCCCGGAACCCACTGGCTGGCCGGGATCGGCGGGGGTCTTCAAGCTGGTCCTGGTCGGTGTTCAACCCACCGGCCGGGGTGGGATCGGCGGGACGCACACCCGCGCCCGGAACTCGGCCGCCGTCCACGGGCCCAAGAACCATCGGGCGGCCGGGCGGGTCCAGAGGCAGTTTGGCAACTGCGAGTTTTCGCGGAGTTGTGTACGGGTAGCGCTCGATGTCGGCCGCCAACCGACCCGTTAGGCCAACAGCCGCCACCGGCAGCAAGCCTCTGACCTGCATAAACGTTTCTGGGCAGCTTGCGAGCCGCGGCGGCCACGCCGGCCGCCGCACCCCGACCCGTACACAAGTCGCCGAAAACTCGCAGTTGCCCCTTGACGGTCCCAAGGGCCGACCCAGCCGGGACGAAAACTCGCCTTCTCCCCAACCTGCTGCCACCCAACCAAGCCGACCCCCACCAGACCATCCCAGGCTCATCCATTGCCCAAGCCCGAAGTCCGGTCAGGTTTCCAACCCCGTGGTGCCGGGTGGCCACCCGGACCTTCACGCCGATCCAGGTCAATCTTGGGTCGGAAAGTGACCAATATCGCCCTGAAGGTCCCCCCGCCGGGCGCCGGGGGGGGCCAGACACCCGGCAACACCTCCATTCAGATCATCGCGATGGAGGTATTGCAGGGCTAAGACCCGTCACCACCCCAACCACCGGCAAACCCGCCGACACCGCCTAGGCAGCCCACGGCCGCCATCCCAGGCCAATTCGTCCCTGACTCAACTCCCAACAAGCCTGTCGTTACCACTCGGGCTGACTCCGGCCACCGTCCCAGGCCAATCCGTCACACACTCGACCACCGGCAAACCTGCCGGTGCCACCCCGGTGGGCGAACCTGGGGCGGCGGTGGCCACCTTGGACCCGTCCCCGGGTGGCCAACCTCGGGCCGACGGGATTCTGGGAGTGGCCACCTTGGACCTGGACCCAGGTGGCCAACCTCGGGCCGACGGGATTCTGGGAGTGGCCACCTTGGACCTGGACCCGGGTGGCCAACCTCGGGCCGGCGGGATTCTGGGAGTGGCCAGCTTGGACCTGGACCCGGGTGGCCACCATCCGGGCGACCTGGCCGCCGGTTTACCTGGGACCGGATACTGGACGGCTCCGAGGGGGATCGCAACGGCCCCTGGCGGCCGATGCCGGCCCGCAGCAGGTCCCTGACCTGTGGCTTTACGGGCGGCCCGGTAGGCGGCCGGGGCAAGAGCCCGTCTTTACAGGTTGACGTTCGTCGAGGCCGCTTGGCAGGCTGCCAGGGTGATTTCAGCCACGGCTACTTTGGTCTGCGCCCCGCGGGGCGCCCAGCCGTGCGCCTCCATCTGTTGCCGAATGTGTGGCCCGCAGGCCTGAGCCTGCTGCAGCTGCCCCATTCCCCCGGCCCGTCCAACCAGCCAAGCGGCGCCCAGCCGCGCCGGGCCCCAACCGATGAGAGCCACCATGACCGTTACCGACCAAGTGCTTGAACTGCCCGCCACCGCGCAGGCCCCGGCTGCCTTGACTTTCCAAGGGGTCAGCCGGATTTTCCGGGGCGGCGTGGAGGCGCTCTCGCCAACCTCACTGGCTGTCAGGCAGGGCGAGTTCATCGCCATTGTGGGGCCCTCGGGCTGCGGCAAGTCGACCCTGCTGCGCCTGGCGGCCGGCCTGGACCGGCCCACCGCCGGGCAGATTGACCTGGGGGCGCGCTCCTTGGGTTACGTCTTTCAGGATCCCACCTTGTTGCCGTGGCGCTCGGTCGAAGCCAACATTGGCCTGGGCTTGGAGATCGCCAAGGTGCCGCGCCGGGAACGGGCCGACAAGGTAGCCCAGGCGATTGCTCTGACGGGTTTGCGAGGCTTCGAAAAGGCCCTGCCGCGGACCTTGTCCGGCGGCATGCGGATGCGCGTCTCGCTGGCGCGGGCTCTCACAGGTGAACCGGAGGTCTTCCTGTTCGACGAGCCGTTCGCGGCGCTGGATGAGATCACACGGCAGGCCCTGGGCGACGAGTTGTTGGCGCTGTTCGCCCGGCAGCGCTTCGCCGGCGTCTTTGTGACCCACTCGGTGGGCGAGGCGGTCTACCTGTCCAGCCGCGTCTTGGTGATGTCACCGCGGCCGGGCCGGATTGTGGCGGAGGTGGCGGTGCCCACCGCCTACCCCCGGGACCCGGAGTTCCGCTTCAGCACCGAGTATTCGGCCGCGGTGGCGGACGTGTCCCACGCCTTGCGCCACAAGGCCGGGCCGCGGGGTGCGCTGTGAGCGCGGGCCCGAGCACCACCACGGCGGTCCTGGACGAGGTGGATGAAATTGTCGGCCTGGACCAGGCGCAAGCCGAGGCGGCCACCAAGGTCAAGCGGGAACCGAACCGTTTCAGCGCCAAGGCCAAGAACCTCGCCCTGCCGGTAATCACCACAATTCTAGTCATTGGCTTCTGGCAGTTCTTCTCTACCCACCTGCTGGACCAGTCAAAGCGCTTCATCCTGCCGCCGCCTACCGATGTTGTCAGGATTGGCTTTGGCAACGCCCGCAACCGGGCCGAACTGCTGAACGGCATTCTCCAAACCTCGGAGGTGGCACTAGCCGGCCTGGGCGTGGCCATTGTGCTGGGCTCCCTGATTGCCCTGGCGATGAGCCAGGCCATCTGGCTGGAACGAGCCATCTACCCCTGGGCCGTCTTTCTGCAGACCATCCCCATCCTGGCCCTGGTGCCGCTGATCAGCTTCTGGTTTGGCTACGGCTTTGGCTCCCGGGTGTTGGTCTGCGTCATGATCGCCATGTTCCCCATCATCACCAACACCCTGTTCGGCCTGCAATCGGTCAGCCGCGCCCACCGCGACCTGTTCACGCTCTACCAGGCCAGTTGGGGCACGCGCATCAAGAAGCTGCTACTGCCCAACGCCCTGCCTTCGGTGCTGGCCGGCTGGCGCATCTCGGCCGGGTTGTCCGTCACCGGCGCCATCGTGGGTGACTACTTCTTCCGGCAGGGCCGGGCCGGCATCGGCCGCCTACTGGACGCCTACACCCAACACCTGCGGTCCTCCCAGCTCTTTGCCGGCGTGATCCTGGCCAGCGGCTTCGGCCTGGCCGTCTTCTGGGTGTTTGGCCTGCTGTCGCAGGTGCTGGTTGGCAAGTGGCACGAAACGGGCCAGAAGCGCGGGGCGGAGGACTAGCCGTGGCGGACAAGTGGCTGCTTGGCGCGGTCCGCCTGGCCCAGCCCGGCGGTGGCGTCAGCGACCCGGTCGACTTGTTGCTGGCGGATGGCCTGGTGGCCGATGTCGCCCCCGCCGGTCAATTGGCCAAGGCCGCCCTGCCGGAGGGCACAAGGGTGGAGCCGCTGGAGGGCTGGTTGGCGACATCGGCGCTGGCGGAACCCCACGCCCACCTGGACAAAGCCCTGACCGTGGACCGGGTGGTCAACCAGACGGGTGACTTGGACGGGGCGGTGGCCGGCTGGATGGCGATAGACGCCCCCACCCGCTACGGCGACCTGGTGCAGCGGGCCACGCGGGTGATCGAGCGGGAGGTAGCGGCCGGCGTCACTGCCCTACGCACGCACGTCGACACCGGGGCTTTGCCAGGCTTGGCCCCCACCCGCACGCTGCTGGCCCTGAAGCATGATGTCGCCCCGCTGCTGGACCTGCAAGTCTTCCCTTCGTTTGGCCTGCCCATCACGGGGCCCGATGGCGCCCCCACCCGGCGTTTGATTGCCGAAGCGATTGCGCTGGGCGTGGACGGGATTGGCGGCGCCCCCAACCTTGACCCAGATCCGGTGGCGGCACTGGAAACCGTGTTGCAGGTGGTCAAGGACGCCCACGTGCCGCTTGACCTGCACACGGATGAAACCCTGGACCCGGACCACTGCCTGCTGGAACTAATCGCGCAGCGGGCCCCGGACCTGGGCGTGCCCGTGACGGTGGACCACGTCTGCTCCCTGGCGGTGCAGCCCCCTGAGCGACGGGCCCGCATCGCGCGGCAGCTAGCCGAAGCCGGCGTCACGGTGGTGACGCTGCCGCAGACCAACCTGTAC
>JAISTN010000016.1 GCA_031272565.1 Bifidobacteriaceae bacterium | reverse complement strand
CGGCGGGCAGCTGAAGGTTGGCACCTCCGACGGGCGGCCTTTGGAGGCCACCGCGTGCGTCTCCTGCGGCCAGTGCGTTGCCGCCTGCCCGTGCGGCGCGCTGGATTACGTGCGCGAGCGGCCCGAGGTGTTCCAGATGATCAACGATCCGAAGAAGCTGGTGGTGGGCTTTGTGGCGCCGGCGCCCAGGTCGGTCATCTCGGATACCTACGGGGTGCCGTTTGACCAGGCCAGCGGCTTCATTGCGGGCCTGATGCGGGAACTGGGCTTCGACAAGGTGTTTGACTTCAGCTTCGCGGCTGATTTGACCATCATGGAGGAAACCACCGAGTTCTTGAACCGGGTGGCCTCCGGCGGCGTGATGCCGCAGTTCACGTCCTGCTGCCCCGGTTGGGTCAACATGGTGGAAAAGCGCTTCCCGGATCTGATTCCCTATCTCAGTTCCTGCAAGTCGCCGCAGCAGATGATGGGTGTGACGGTCAAGAACCACTACGCCACCAAGTTCCAGGTGCCGCTGGAGGACCTGTACGTGGTGTCGATTGTGCCGTGCCTGGCCAAGAAGTATGAGGCGGCCCGGCCGGAGTTTGCTGCCAACGGCATCCGGGACGTCGATGCCGTCCTGACGACATCGGAGTTCATCGAGATGATCGAGATGTTGCGCATCGACACGGCCCGGGTCAAGCCGGCCGATTTCGATGAGCCGTATTCGCGTGTGACGGGTGCCGGTGTGCTGTTTGGGGCCTCGGGTGGCGTGGCGGAGGCGGCGCTGCGCATGGCAGTGGAGCGCCTGACCGGCCAGCCGCTGGTGGACCACCTGGAGTTCACCGAGGTGCGCGGCTTCGAGGGCCTGAAGGAGGCCGCGGTCACGGCCGGCGGCAAGACGGTCCGGGTGGCGGTCATCTCCGGCCTGGGCAATGCCGAACCGCTGGTCCGCCGGGTGATCGCGGGGGAGGACGTTGGCTACGACCTGGTCGAAATCATGGCTTGCCCGGGCGGCTGCATCAGCGGCGCCGGCAACCCGGCCCCCAAACGGGTGGGTGAACTGCCAGAGCGCCAGCAGGTCCTGGTTGATATTGACCGCACCTCGACCCTGCGCAAGTCGCAAGAGAACCCGGACATTCTGCGGCTGTACCACGACTTCTATGGCGAGCCGAATTCGGCGTTGGCACACCGGTTGCTGCACACGGTTTACACACCGTTCCGGCGGGCCACCGAGGTGAAGGAAGAGGTCACAGCATGAAGCAGCTGCGGTGGGGGAAAGGCCGGCGGGCCGGGCGGGCGGTGACCGTCCTGGTTGCCCTGGCGAGTCTGTTGGCATTGGGCGGCCTGGGTGGCTGCACCGGCGACGACGCTGGCGGTGGCGCCAGTCCCGGAGCGGCCACTTCCGGTACGGCGGCCGGCGGCGCTAGTGCCTCACCCGGGCAGGATGGGACGGCTGGCGGGCCGGACCTGATCCAGGTGGCGGCACTGAAGGGCCCCACCACCATGGGCCTGGTGCAGTTGATGTCCAGTTCGGCCGGCCTGTACGAGTTCACGGTGGCGGGCACAGCGGATGAGATCACGCCCGGCTTGGTGTCTGGTGATATTGACATCGCGCTGATCCCGGCCAACCTGGCCTCGGTGCTGTACAACAAGACGGACGGCCAGGTTCAGGTGGCGGCCATCTGCGTGCTGGGCGTACTGCACGTCATGACCAAGGGTGTGGAGGTTGAATCCCTGGCCGATTTGGCGGACCAGACCGTCTGGTCAACCGGTAAGGGCACCACGCCGCAGTATGTTTTCGAATACCTGCTGGACCAGGCCGGCCTGAGCGACCAGGTGACGGTCGAATACGTCAGCCAGGCGGACGAGGTGGCGGCCAAGCTGACCACCGAGGCGAAAGGCATTGGCGTGCTGCCGGAACCGTATGCCACCGTGGTGGCTGGGCAGGACGACGCCATCACCGAGGCCCTGGACCTGACGGAGGTATGGGACAAGGTGTCGCCGGATTCACCGTTGGTGACCGGTGTGGTGGTGGTCCGCAAGGGCTTTGTCGATGACCGCCCAGGTGACTTCGCGGCCTTCCTGGCGGCTTTCAAGTCATCGACCGAGTTCACCAACGAGCATCACGCCCTGGCCGGGCAGTTGATCGCGGCGCAGGGCATCACGCCCAATGCCACCGTGGCGGCGGACGCGATCGATGGCGCGCACATTGTCTACATCGACGGCACCGACGCCAAGACGGCCATCGCCGCCTACCTGGACGTGTTGTACGCCGCCAACCCGGAGTCGGTGGGCGGAACGGTGCCCGATGACGCGTTCTACTACGCCGGGTGACGCTCCGGGCTGGTCTTCCGCCCGCTTGACCCGGCTGGCCCAGGGCGCGCTGGCGGCCATCTTCTGGCTGGCCGTTTGGCAGATCGCGGCCTGGGCGGTGGGCCACGAGGTGCTGCTGGTCAGCCCCTGGCAGGCGCTGCGGCGTCTGGGCGAGCTGGTCCGCACCGGCGCCTTTTGGGGCACGGTTGGGTTTTCCCTGGGGCGGATTGGCCTGGGCT
>JAISTN010000015.1 GCA_031272565.1 Bifidobacteriaceae bacterium | reverse complement strand
ACAGGCCAGGGCCACGTTGATGAAATGAGTCTTGCCGCCGGAGAACGCCAGCAGACCCTTGGTGGGGCAGACGATGGGACCATCCATGGGCCGGATCGACCGGACGGGGCCCACCACGTCCGGAATCTTGGAGTGGAACACCGCGATGTACCGCGGGATGCCGCCCTCAACAATGGTCTCCCACACCACGTCCGCCTGGTCCAGGCCGGTTTGCGGCCGGGCCTCCGGCGAGTTTTCGATCTTGTAGGCCACAGCCGGGCGCTCCACCACTTCACCGGGCAGGCCGGTCAAGGGCCAGGTACCGGTGGCCACCGACGGCGGGGCCTTCTTGTCCACCGCGCTGGGATCGGTCGACACCATGGCGGTGGCGGTGGCCGTGGCGGGTTTGGACGGCGAAGCCGCCGGTGGTTCTTCCTTCTTGCCACAGCCGGCCGTGGCTCCGGCCAAGGCCACCGCAGCCGCGGTTGCCAAGACCAAGACGCGGCGAGGTAGGTGTGCGCGCATTGGCTAGATCTCCTAGATGTGATTGGTCCCGGCACCCCGCCGGGACTTGAGACTGCCTCAACTGTAAGCAACCCGGGCGGCCACGCCAAAGAAGCAGCCGCGGCGTGGTGCTTGGTTTTCACTGCCAGCGAACCCCAGGGCCGGCCGGCCTGCGGCGTTACTCCCTCAGCGATACCGCTTCGCCAGCAGTGAAAAGGGGTGCCGGCACCCCCCTGTCTCCTTCTAGCCTCGCAAACCGGGAAGGTAACCGGAAAGGCAGGATTATGGCACGCGGGCCGCGCATCAAGTGTGACCCTTCGATCTACGATCAGATGGTTCGAGGGGTACCCTTGCATGCAATGACATCGCGCCCATCCGATCCCCAGGCGGACCGTCTACAGAACCTCAAGCGCGCCTTGAAGGTCGCCCTGGAAGGCGGACAGGTGTTGCTGCCCAGAGCCTGGCCCAAGAACCTGGAACCGCTCCCCGGCACCGCTGTCACCGTGGCCACTTCAGGTTCAACCGGCGAGCCAAAATGGGTTTGCCTGTCCGCCCGGGCGGTCCGTTCCAGCGCCCTGGCCGCCGCCGAACGCATGGGCGGTTCGGGGCATTGGCTTCTAACGTTGCCGCCCAACCACATCGCCGGCCTCAACGTGGTGGCCCGGGCCGTGGTGGCCGGAGCGGAACTGTGGCCGATGCCGCCCGGTTCCTTCACTCCAGAGGCCTTCGCCGCCGCCACCGCCGCCATGCCCAAGGGCCCACGCTACGTCTCGCTGGTGCCCACCCAACTGGGCCGTCTGGTAGCAGAGGCCGGCCCCGGTTTGGCTGCCCTGGCATCGTTTGATGCCGTGCTGGTAGGTGGCACCTCAACCACGCCCGCCCTGTTGGCCGCAGCCCGGTCCGCCGGGGTGCGTCTGATTGAGACCTACGGCATGGCCGAAACCTGCGGTGGCTGCGTCTACGACGGCCAACCCCTGGAGGGCGTGGCAATTGAACTGGCTCCGGACGACCGCATCGAACTGTCCGGGCCGATGCTGGCTCTGGGTTACGCCGGGGATGCCGCCGGGCTCAACACGGCCTTCTTTGAGCGGGCTGGCCGGCGCTGGTACAGGACCTCTGACTTGGGCAAACGCCTGGCACACGGCCGGCTGTCGGTGCGCGGCCGGTCCGACAACGCCCTGTCTTCCGGCGGCACCTTGGTGATGCCGGAAGCTATTGAAACCAGGCTGCGCGCCTTGCCGTGGGTTCAAGAGGCACTGGTGGTGGGCCTGGACAACCCAGAGTGGGGCCATGAAGTGACCGCCCTGGTCAAGCTGGCCCGCGGCCAGGCCGCTCCGGACGACCTGTTGCCCGCCCTGCGCCAGGCCGTCAAGACCACTCTGGATTCCGCCCACGCCCCGCGCGCCGCCGCCGCTGTCAGCAGCCTGCCGTTCCTGGCCTCAGGCAAACCCGACCGGGCGGCCGCCTTCACCTTGGCGCAGAAACTCGACGGCGCGGGCCACCTGGAGCGTTTGTGACCTGATTGACAACCCACAACCGATAGGCTGGGCCAACCATGGCAACGGCATCGGAATGGGTTGAAGGGTTGCGGCTGCGCACGCTCGCGGCCTCGGTCTCACCTGTCCTGGTGGGCTTGGGCGCTTCTTGGCGCGTGGTGGCTCCCAACTGGGGCCGGGCGGCGCTAGCCCTGGTGGTGGCCTTAGGCATGCAGATCGGCGCCAACTTCGCCAACGACTACTCTGACGGCATCAGGGGGGCCGATGTCGCCCGCCAGGGCCCGCAACGCCTGACGGCTTCCGGGGCCGCCAGGCCGGCCACCGTCCGGAACGCCGCCCTGGTCTCGTTTACAGTGGCCGCCGCGGCCGGCATCGCCCTGACGATCTGGACCAAACAGTGGTGGCTGATCGGCATCGGCGCCCTGGCCATCGCCGCCGCCTGGCTGTACACCGGCGGCCGCCGCCCCTACGGCTACCGGGCGCTGGGCGAAGTGGGCGTGCTGATCTTCTTTGGCCTGGTGCCGGTGGTGGGCACCTGCTACACCCAGTACCTGCAAGTGCCCTGGCGCGCCTGGGTGGCCTCGGCCGCCATGGCGCTGATGGCTTGCGCCATTCTGATGGCCAACAACCTGCGCGACATCACGACCGACCAGCAGGCCGGCAAGATCACCCTGGCCGTCAAACTGGGCGACCAGCGCGCCCGCCTGGTCTACGCCTGGGAGATGTGGCTGGCCCTGGTGATTGGTGCCCTGTGCGCCATCGGGCGCCTGCATGTCCTGATTGTCCTGTTGATGGCCGTACCGGTGGCCCGCCTGACCAGCCTGGTCAGCAGTGGCGCCAAGGGCCAGGACCTGGTGACGGTGCTGCGCGGCACCGGCCAGACCGAATTGTGCTTCGCCATCCTGCTGGGGCTGGCGCTGGCGGACTTGGGGCTGTTCCAGCAATGACCAAGGTTGGGTAGGTAGGCTGGCCTAGTGGTAAAGATCGCTCTGCTGTACATTCTGCCGGCGGCGTTCTTGATCTATGCCCTGGTGGACTGCGTCCAAGATGACGAGGTGGAGCGGACCGGGGTGCCCAAGCCCTTGTGGATCCTGCTGATCATTCTGATTTTCCCGTACCTTGGCCCGTTGGCCTGGCTGGTGGTGTCGAAGATCGCCAAACCGAAGTCAGGCGGCCAAGGCCGGCGGGGGGCCGGCGGGGGGCCGTTTGGCAACCGGGGCCAGGCCCGGCCGATGGCGCCCGATGACGACCCTGAGTTTCTGCGCAAACTGGCGGAAGACCAGTGGCTGCGCGAGCGCCGCAAGCAACGCGAAGCGGAACAGAAGGACGATGGCGGCGACGGAGCGAGCTAGCTGGTTGGCAGCAGATCGGCGGCCGGCTCGTAGTAGCGGACGGCTGCCAGGCGGCCGGAGGCGTTGTCGAACACCAGCGAGGTGATGGACGCCAGCGAACACAACCGTCCTTTGGGATAGGACCAGACGGCCCGGCCTTCCGCAGCCATGCGGGCCCGCCAAATCGGCGTCTGGTGCGACACGGCGATGGCGTTGCCGCCGGGCACCTTGGCCCGGGCGGCGGCGACGGCGGCCGTCATGCGCTCGGCAATCTCCTTGAACGGCTCCCCCCAGGAGGGCTTGTGCGGATTGCGCAGTTTGACCAGGGCCTGCGGCCGGATCAGGTGTTTGGCGTCCACCACCTGGCCGGCAAACGCCGAGCCGGCCTCGATCAGCCTGGGGTCGGTGTCCACCTCAAGGCCCAGGGCGGCGCCGATCGGTGCCGCCGTTTCCTGGGCCCGCTCCAACGGGCTGGCCACCAGGTAGCCCACCTGACCAGCCAAGACCTTGGCGAAGTAGTCCGCCAGGCGCTGCGCCATGGCCCGGCCGCGCTCCGACAAGTGGTAGCCCGGCAGGCGCTCATAGAGCACGTTCTGGGGGTTGAAGACCTCCCCATGGCGGACAAGATGAACCGTGGTCAGTGCCTGGGACATGCCCCCAGTCAATCAAGCCACCCCGCCCCGCGCCAAATGAAAGGGCCCAGGGGGAGGGACAGATTGGGATGCGATACTGACAAGGCTATGAACCAATCAGCCGGTGCCTCAAACGTGGCCCTCTTGGAGCGGCCCTTGGCGACCGCCCCTGCACCGAACTGGGAGCCCCAGGCACAGACGTTGGACACGCCGGTGGCGGCGTTCTTCGACTTGGACAACACCATCATCCGGGGCGCCTCGGTGTTTCACCTGGCCATCGGGTTGTACCGGCGCAAAATGCTGTCCTTGCGCGACATCGGCCGCCTGGTGGGCATCAACCTGCGCTACCTGATGTTTGGCGAATCAGCCGCCGGGGTGGAGGCGACCCGGACCAAGTCGCTGGATGCCATCAAGGGCCGCCCCGCCGCCCAGATGGCGGCGGTGGCCGAACAGGTTTGGGATGAGGTCCTGGCTCAACGTGTCTATCCGGGCACGCAGGCCCTGCTGGACCAACACCTGGCGTGGGGCCACCAGGTGTGGCTGGTGTCCGCCAGCCCCACCGAGGTGTTGGACCTGATCGCGGACCGCGTGGGGGCCACCGGGGCGCTAGGCACCAAGGCCGAACGCCGGCACGGCGTCTACACCGGCCGCCTGGAGGGTGGCCTGCTGCACGGCCCCCAGAAGGCGGACGCCATCCACCAATTGGCTTTGCAACGGGGCCTGGAACTGAGCCAGTGTTATGCCTACGGCGATTCCGGCAACGATATTCCCATGCTGCTGCTGGTGGGTCACCCGTGTGCCATCAACCCGGACAAGCGGTTGCGGCGCTACTGCAACACCAACGAGTGGCCCATCCGGGAGTTCCGGGCCAAGCGGCGGGCCGTCAAGCGGTCGCTGCGGACCGCCTCACGGGTGGGCGGCTTGTGGGCTACCTGGGTGGTGCTGCAACGGATGCTGGGGGCGCTGCGCCACCGGCGGGGGTAGCCTCGGCGGGGTCGTCGCCCCCTGGCCGGCGGCCACGCGGGCCTTGAGGGCTCAG
>JAISTN010000009.1 GCA_031272565.1 Bifidobacteriaceae bacterium | reverse complement strand
TGGCCAACCTTTGGGCGCACGCGAGCCAGGAGTGGCCACCTTGGCCCTGGACCCGGGTGGCCACCCGGACGGCAGCGCCTAACCCGGGATCACCACATGATTCGAATACCGCACCGACGACCCCAAGCCGGACTTCGACACCGTCACCTTCACCACCAAGTCCCTCCCCACATCCGCGGCCGTCAACCGATACGACGAACCAGACACCCCAGCGATCACACTGGTCCCCCTAAACCACTGAAATGTCACCACCGCATCAGCCGGCAAGAACGCCACCGCCACCGACAACACCGACCCCACCACCGGCGAACCTGACAACACCGCAGACGAAGCCCCCAACACCTCCACATGATTCGAATACTTCACCACCGGCGCCAACCCCGCCCTCGACACCGTCAACTTCAACACCACATCCTGACCCATATCACCCGCCCCTAACATGTACGCACTACCCGTCGCCCCACTGATCGCCTTAGTACCCCGATACCACTGGAACGCCAACTGCGCCCCCGCATCCCCCGCCACCCAACTAGCAGTCAAGACCGAACCCACCAGCGGCGTCCCAGACACCGCCAACACTGAAACCCCATACACCACCACATGATTCGAATACTTCACCACCGCCGCGAACCCCGGCTTCGACACCGTCACCTTCACCACCAGATCCCTACCCGCATCCGCCGCCGCCAACCGGTATGACGACCCGGTCACCCCAGCGATCACACTGGTCCCCCTAAACCACTGATACGACACCGCCGCACCCGCCAGATGCTCACCCTGAACCGCCACCGACAACACCTCACCCGGCACTGCCACACCCGACAACACCACCCCCGAAACCACCGGCGCCAGCGGCGTGTCGTGGAGCAACTCGACGAAGTCGATCCGGTAGCCAGTCTGTTGGCCGGCCGTGACCCAGGCGCCCCAGACGATCGACATGACGTCGACCTTGTCGAAGTCAAGTAGGCCGTTGGGCCGCTCGTTGGGGTGGTTGACCGTCTTGGTGGCGAAATCCGCCACATAGGTGCCATCGGGCTGGCGGACCAGTGGCACCACCCACGATTCGCCCTCATCGGTCTCCGCCAGTTCAACCGACAGGTCGGGTGGCGCGGTCAGCCCGGCCAGGTTGGTCACGCCCAGGCGCAGCCCGCTGGCCTGCGCCAGTGTCCCCCGGTAGGACTCTGGCACCGCCATCCACGGCCCGGCCCAGGCGCTGCCCGTGCTGGTGGCCGTGGTGATAATGCTGGTGGCGCACCGGTCCTGGTCGTTGGACAGGCCGGCGGCGGCGCCGGATGCGATCACCAGGGCCAGGTTGGAACTGTGGGTGAAGCTGGGGTCAGTGCCGGGCCGCGTCGCGTCCGGCGACAGCCAGGTGGGGCACTGGCCAGCGGGCTTGAACAAGTCGGGCGGGTCAACCAGCTTCAACGGGCCGAAACTGAAGGCATACGAGCCGGCCGTGCCGCCACTACCGCTGGGGCCAATGTTGAGCCGGACATACCTCACCAAGTCAAGGTCAAGGGTGCTGTTGACCGTCTGGTTCCAGGGGACAAACGTGGCCTGGTCAAAGTAGCCGGTGGCGGTCACGCCATCGGCCGCCCATTCAAGGGGCATGGAGAACGATTCGTGTTGCAACTGGCCGTTCACCGTGACGGCCTCGACCAGTTCGACCGACCAGGAGCCTAGCGGCCCGGTCACCCCGGAGATTTCAATCTGCAGGCCGGCCCGGCCGGTCAGCGGGTCCGTGCCGGCTGGAATGGTCAGGTTAGGTGTGACGTACCAGCCGACGGCTGGCACCGTGCCCGTGGCGCTGCTCCAACCATCGGCCTGGGAGGTGCTGACCGCGTTGGTAGCACCGCCGCCGGCCCGGCTGGTCCAGGTTGGGTACGCGCCGTTCACCAGGTACACCTCGCCGTTGCCCGGGGTCACGTCGACGTCGACGCGGGTCAAGTCGGTTTGGCCCTGATAGGTGGCCTGGGCGGCGCCATAAGAGGTGGTGGCAACGTTCTGCCCGGCCCGCCACTGGCAGGTGTAGGTGGTGCCGCTGCCGGAGGCGCTGACCAAGGTCAGCCCGGGCCCGGTGGAGCAGGACCATGTCACGGCGGAGGCCGCCACCGCACTTGCTCCGTAATGGGCCGTGGCCACCAGGGTCAGCAGTTGCCCGCCCCTGACCTCGGGCTGGAAATCCGCCACGGCCTGGGACAAGCTGCCGTCCGCATTGGTGACGTGGCGGGTGCCGGGCGTGACGCCATCGACCGTTACTGTGCTGGAGGTCCACAGGCGAGTCTGGGGGGCGGCCGGAGTGGTCTGGGCCACCGGAATCACCACGTCCCGGGCGCCGTTTGGGGCGGCGGCACCGGCCGGCAGCGTCACTAGATAAGGACTGGTGCTGCCCTTGGCGGTGGCCACCGCAACCTGCGCGCCAAAGATATCCACAACCGTCACGCCGGCCACGTCCAGCACCGGCGCGTTCTGCGCCCCCCACGTGACGGCTACCAGGGAACCGTCCGGTTTGGTGAAATAGACCGTCCGGCCGTCCGGGTCGTCATTGGACCCGGTGGGGCCGAACTTCTGGACCGCCACCTGGTCCGGGTCCGTGCCCTCCAGGAAGCGGGTCAACAGGGCGGCGGCCAGGTAGGCCGGCCGCAGCGACTGGTCGTCGCCGGTCAGGTTCAGGTCGTCTGGCCGGGCGATCCCCAAGTAATTGTCGAATTGGGCCTCATAGACGCCGCCCCACATGAAGTAGAAGACCTTTTCGTAGCCGGCAGCAAAGCCCAGGGCGTAGGCCTGGACCAGGTATTCGGCCTGGTACTGCTCCTGCAGGGTCCGGTTGGCAGCCAGCAGGGGCCGGTACAGGCGGTAGCCGGTTTCGGTCAGCCAGGCAGGCTGGTCGTCCACACCAAAGGCCAAATCAAGTGCCGCCTCCTGGTCCCGGGCCACGTCGATGTACTGGTAGTCGGTTTGGGGTTGATTCCCGGCGGTGCCGTTGACTTTGTAGTAGTGCTGGTTGACCACGTCGGTGAAAGCGCCGATGCCGTTGTTGTACAGCTCGGTGTAGAACTCGCGCGAACCCTTCTCCAACTGCGAGGTGCGTGATCCGGCCAGGACGGCAATGCCCGGGTCAACCGAGGCGACCCCGGCTGCAAAGGCCTTCAGAGCGGCGGCGTATTCGTACGGATAGCGGTGCCAGTATTCGGTGTATTCGGGTTCGTTCCAGACCTCGACGGACCTGGCCTGCTGGCCAGCCCGCAGGGCATACTGGCGACCCCATTCATACATCGCTTCATAGTTGAGGGGCGTGGACTTGTCGCCGCCCGCTTGGGCACAAGCCGGCGCGTAAAGGAAGAGCGGCGTGACATCAAAGCCCTGGTCATCGAAATAGTCCCAGATCCGGTAGTAGTCACCGTTGGCGTTGACATAGGCGCAGTTGGTCCCGGCGGCGTTCCAGCCCGTCACCACGGACGGCCAGTAGAAGTCGCTGCGGATCGAGTTGAAGCCGGCCAACCGCCACAGTTGCGCCCACTGCTGGACCCAGGCTTCACCCCCGGCGTGGCCCGACCACAGGTCACTGGCGTGGACGTCCAAGCCGAAGCGGCTCTCCGCAGGGGCAGTCCCGGCCGGCAGGACCACGATGGACCGGCGCCACTCCTGGGCGTTGCCGTAGACCACCTGGAACTCGTAGTAGCCCACCGGTTGCGCGCCAAAATCGATCACGGTGGCATTGCTGGCCGCCTTGGCCACGGTGCGCTGGGCCCGGACGGTGCCGTCGCGGTTGAACAGCGTGGCTTGGAGGCTGGTGGCCGTCCCGCCCGAGGTGGCAAAGGTGGCGCTGACCGGCTCGTTCACCGCCACGACATCGGACCACGTGGTTGCCTGGACGGCCGGGCCGAGCTTGGTGACCGTGATCTGGTCGAATTCGACCGTGGCACCGTTGACCACCAGCCCTAGGACGCCATCGGCGGTTCGCGGCAGTTGGTCGGTAGCCAGCGAAGGCCCACCCCAGTTGACCGGCTGGCCGTTGACCAGGACCTGAGCCGAAGGGCCATGGACTTCAACTTTGAAGGTCAGGTCGTAGCCCTGCGAGGTAGTGAAATTCCAGACGTTGACGCCCGTTGCCAGGCGGCTGGACAGGAGGTATTGGGTGGCGGCGTTGCCGTCGGTGCCATCGCTGCGGTCCAGCCGCACGCCGGCGTAGCCGCCGTTGCCGGCGCCGGCGCGGATCGAGGCCTGGGACCACATGGGCTGCCCATAGTCCAGGATTAGGCCCAGCCAGCTCCATTCGCCATTGCCGGAGGCGCTGGTGAAACGCAGCTTGGCTTCGATCGAGTAGTTCTCCAGGTGCTGGCCAAAGGTCAGGCGGGAGCGGCTGTTGGTGGCGCCGCTGCCGGTCAGTTTGCCGTTGGCCACGGTCCAGTTGGCGCCGAAGCCTGGGGCCACGGTCCAGGTGGAGGGCAGGCCGGTGTCGAACGTTTCGTCCACCACCACGGAGCCGTCGGCACAAGTGCTCCAGGTGGCGTTGGTGCAGGTCACGGCGGCCTGGGCGGCCGGGGTGTCAGGGACGGCGGCCAGGGCACCGGCCGCCACCAAGGCGGCGGCCATGAAGAGTTGGCGGAAATTGCGGGTGGGGCGATTTTGGGGATAGCAGCGCACAACAGGATCTTCCTGAGGGGGCTAGAGGCTAGGGCTTGGCCCTTATGCTAGTGCCCCGCCAACCGCAGGGTTCTGGGACCGCCCGGCCGCGCAGTTGGGGCGGCGGCCAGCGTTGCCGCCGGCCAGCCGTTGACCGCCGATGCCGCCCGCGGGACCAGGTGGCCCTGGAAACCCCGGTGGCGTAGGCGGCATCGGGCACCAGGCGGTGCTGCTTGTTGGTGGTCGCCGGGGAGGGTCAGACCGAGACGATGATGGCCGCCACGAAGGCGGCCAGCCAAACTGCCGAACTGATGCTCGCCGCTATCACGTAGGGCCGCCACTTGAGGTGGGGTTCCTTGGCGTCCTTGAGGTTGGAGCCGGTGGCTGCCAGGCCCAAGGGGCCAACAATGCCGCCCAGCACGATCAGGGGGATCATGTCGATGGGCTCGTGGGAAAAGGCGGCTGTGAAGGCGGAGGGGATTAGGACAAAAACTGTCACGATGATGCCGAACATGGCCTGGACCACCGCACCATTCGACATGCCGTTGGCTACCGTTGCCCGGCGTTCCAGGGGTGGATCGAACGCGGCCTCGGGGAGGTCTGCGGTGACGTTGGCGGGTTCGGGCTGTGGGAGGTCTAGTGGCTGCGGGTCAGACTCGGTCACCATGGCGGCTCTCCTCTAGCGCTGGTTCCGTTTCGATGTATCGAATCGATATATCCAAACACTACACGCACCTGCCCTCTGGTGCAAACTCTGGCGGTCCGATGCCGCCCACGTCGCAGGACGCTCAAGCAATTAGGTTCTCCTGTACCAGATCATGGGAGACGAAGTGTTCTTCATCGCCACCGGTACACATGACGAGGTCTGCCAGTAGGCAGCGGGTGCGGCATCGGGCAGGACCGTTGAGCCTACTCGCTTAGGCGGTGGGGGAAGAGGTGCGCCGGCGGCGCCGCCGCGACGTACCGCCGTTGCCGGCACCGCCGCTGTTGCCTTCGCTGCCGCCCTGGCCGCTCCGGGCGCTGCGCGGCCCGCGGGCGGCATCAGCCTTGGCGGCCGTGCCGCTGGCCGATTCGGCCCGCGCCTGAGCCTTGGCCCGCCCGTCGTAACGGCTGCCCGAGCGCTCGCCCCGGCCGCCCCGCTCGCCCCGGCCACCCGAACGGCCACCGCGGCCACCCGAGCGCCCGCCGCCGGTCTTGGCCCGCCGGCCCGTTTCACCCAAGTCCTCGACCTCTTCGGCATCCAGGCCGGCCAGGGTCCGCTGCGCCCGCGGTAGCACGCCCGTGACGCCCTCTGGAATGTCCAGGTCGGCGTACAGGTGCGGCGAGGTGTGGTAGGTCTCCACCGGCTCCGGGTAGCCGATGTCCAACGCCTTGTCGATCAGGCCCCAGCGCGGCACGTCGTCCCAGTCCACAAACGTGACGGCGGTGCCCTTGTTCCCGGCGCGGCCGGTGCGGCCGGTGCGGTGCAAATAGATCTTTTCGTCCTCGGGGCACTGATAGTTGATGACGTGGGTGACGTCATCGACGTCGATGCCGCGGGCCGCGACATCGGTCGCCACCAAGACGTCAACCTTGCCTTTGCGAAAGGCCCGCATGGCTTGTTCGCGGGCCCCTTGGCCCAGGTCGCCGTGAATGGCGGCAGCGGCAAAGCCGCGGTCCGTCAGTTCGTCCGCCACCTTGGCGGCCGTCCGCTTGGTGCGGGCAAAAATGATGGTGCGGCCACGGCCGTGAGCCTGCAGGATGCGGGCCAGGACCTCGACCTTGTTCAGGGAGTGGACCCGGTAGACCACCTGCTTGATGTTGGCCACGGTGGCGCCCTGGTCTTCCGGATCCTGGGCCCGGATGTGCGTGGCCTGGGTCATGTAGCGCCGGGCCATGGCCACCACCGGCCCTGGCATGGTGGCGGAAAACAGCATGGTGTGGCGCCCGGCCGGAGTGGCGGCCAGTAGCTTCTCCACGTCCGGTAGGAAGCCCAGGTCCAGCATTTCGTCAGCCTCGTCCAGCACCACGGTGCGGGCGTGGGCCAAGGTCAGGTGGCGCTGGTTCAGCAGGTCGATCATGCGGCCGGGTGTGCCCACCACCACATCGACGCCCTTCTGCAGGGCTTCGACTTGAGGTTCGTAGGCCCGGCCACCGTAGACCTGCAGGATGCGGACGGTCCGGTTCTTGGCCGCCGTCGCCAGGTCGGTGGCCACCTGGACGGCCAGTTCACGGGTGGGCAGAACGACCGCCGCCTGCGGCTTGCCCGGCGCTTCCAAGTCCTCGTAACCCGGTTCACCGGGGGAGATGACCTTTTGCAGCAGCGGGATGCCGAAGCCCAAGGTCTTGCCGGTGCCGGTCTTGGCTTGGCCAATGATGTCGTGCCCCTGGAGCGCCACCGGCAGGGTCAGCGCCTGGATGGGGAAGGGGTGGACAATGCCTACGGAGGCGAGGGCTTCGACAATGCGGGGGTCGACAGCGAAATCGGCGAACGTGGGTTCGCCGTCATGATTCATGGCAGGCAAGTAAGACTCGCTTTTCATCTTTGACGGATGCGCTGGTGGCGGCTGCCACAGCGCCGGCAGCCGAACGCACAATGTCACGTCAAAGGTTCTTCTTGCGCACGGTCAGCCGTGTTTGCTTCTCCAGCATGGTACTCCACGTCTGTGGAGAACTGGTGGAGGCCGGTGGTGGGCCATGTCCCGCCGGTACGCTGAGACCAACGGGCCTGCTCCCGGCCGAGGAGCGGCATCGGGCATCAAGAGGAGACTGAACATGCGTGAACTGGCTTGGGGCATCATGGCCACCGGGCGGATTGCCGCCAGCTTTGCCCAGGCGGTGATGGCCGATGGCGCCCGGGTGGCAGCGGTCGGTTCCCGCGACCAAGCCAAGGCGGACGCGTTGGCGGCTCAGTACGGCATTGGCCACGCCCACGGCTCCTATGAGGACCTGTGTGCCGACCCGGCGGTCGACATCGTCTACGTGGCCACGCCTCACCCGTTCCACCTGGCCGGCGCCCTGATGGCCATCGAGGCCGGCAAGCCGGTGCTGATCGAAAAGCCGATTGCCCTGAGCGAGGCCCAAGCCAAGGCGATTGCGGCCGCCGCCCGCCGCCGCGGCGTGTTCGCGATGGAAGCCATGCGGACCCGTTTCTTGCCCCATATGACTGAGGTCCGCCAGATCGTGGCCGGCGGCGAGTTGGGCGAACTGCGGGTCATCATGGCGGACACGACCCACAACTCGGGGCACCCGATGACGTACCGCACGCACGTCCTGGAACTGGGCGGCGGGGCGCTGCTGGACTTGGGTGTCTATTCGGCCGCCTTGGCCCACCAGTTCCTCGGTGAACCGGCTGCGATTCAGGCCAGCGCGGTGCTGGAGCCGACCGGGGCGGATGGGTTGACCGCCGCCACTTTCTCCTACCAGGAGGGGGCCTTGGCCACGCTTGTTGCCGCCATTGACGCTCGAGGTTTGAACCGGGCCACCATCATTGGGTCCAAGGCCCGGATCGAACTGGGCCACCTGTGGCACATGGACGCCGGCTTCGCCGTGCTGGCCAACGATGATTCGGTCATCCGGACCCGGGCGGGGCAGGGCCTGGGCTTGGGGCTCCAGTTCCAGGCCCGCGAGGTGGAGCGCCTGGTGGCGGCGGGGCAGGCCGAGTCTGACATCATGCCGCTGGACGAATCGATTGCCATCATGCGGTCGCTGGACCGGATCCGGGCGCAGATCGGCGTGGTCTACCCCGGGGTTGATCAATAGGCCACCAGGTCTGGGTGTCTAGGCTTGGAAGCCCACCCTTGGTTTGTCGGGGCTGCCGATCTCTACGTAGGCGATGCCCTCCGTGGGCACCAGGAACGTGCGGCCCAGGCGGTCCGTCAGTTCCAGCACGGTCTGCTGGCCGTCGAAGGCCTTGGTGACGGCCTTCTTGATCGCTTCGGTGTCCTGATCGGAACTGAATGTGATCTCGCGGGGCGCCTGCCGCACGCCGATGGTGATTTCCATGAAGAGTGATCCTAACCGGTTGGCCTTGGGCGCCGCTGGGGACTAAGCGTTGGGTTGGCCTGGGACCCGGCCCGGCCCGGCCGGACCGCCGCGACCCAAAATGTCGGTGGCATGTGCTGGGATGGTCCTGTGAGTGTTTCGTTGCCCCAAGACCCGCCCCGGTCGGCGGTCAGTTTGGTGCCGCCCAAGCCCCAGCCGGCCTGGCCGGAACTGGACGGCGCCCAGGCGGCGGCCGCGGCCCTGATCGCGGCCGGCGGCCCGGTGGCGGTGGTGGGCGCGCCAGGCACGGGCAAGACACTTGTTGCGGTGACGGCAGCCCTGGCGGGGCTGCGGGCCGGCCGGCGGGTCCTGGTCTTGTCGCCCAACCGGGCCACCGCCACACGGCTGAACACCCAGATTGTGCGCCGGGCCGGGGTGACCTTGGACGGTCCGGTGGCAATGACACCCACCGGCTTTGCCATGGCCTTGCTGCGCCGGCGGGCGGACGCCTTGGCGGCCGCCGCCGGGCCCGGTGGTGAGAGGGCCGCGGCTAAGGAATACCCCCAGATGATCAGCGGCGCGGACCAAGATGAGGCGATTGCCTCGATGCTGGCGGGCCAGGCGCGCGGCGAAGGCAAGCCGATTGAATGGCCGGCCTCGGTGCCGCCGGCGGCCCGCACCATCAAGGCCTTCCGGAACGAGCTGCGGGACCTGTTGGTGCGGGCCGAAGAGCGGGGCTTGGCTCCGGCCGATCTGGCCGACTTGGGCCGGGCCAACCAGCGGCCAGAATGGGTTGCGGCGGCCCAGTTCTACCAGGCCTATCTGGAAGGGTGGGCCCTGCGCGGTGGGGCGGACGCGGGCTTGAAGCTGGATGCCGCCGCCATGGTGGCCACGGCCGGGCTGGCCTTTGCCGACTGGGCTGAGCCGGTCTGGCTGGGCGACCAGGCCATCACCCTGGACCTGGCTCAGCGGCCCCATTTTGACCTGGTGGCGGTGGACGACTATCAAGAGGCTTCCCTGGCCTTGCGGGCGCTGTTGGGGGAGTTGGCGGCGGACGGGTCCCAGATCGCGGTGTTGGGCTGTCCCGACCTGGCCGTTCAGGGTTACCGTGGCGCCCTGCCCCGGCTGGTGGCGGAGGCGACGGCACCGCCGCCGCAGGGCTTTGGGGCGGAGCTGGCCGTCCTGGACACGGCCTGGCGCCAAACGGCGGCCTTGGTGCAGGTGACGGACCGGGTTTGCGCCACCATCCGCCCGGGCTTGCTGGGCCTCAAGGCCAGGGGGGCGGCCCCGGCGGCTCTGGTCGGCTCGGTGGCCGGTGGCTTTCACGGGGCTCAGGCGG
>JAISTN010000290.1 GCA_031272565.1 Bifidobacteriaceae bacterium | reverse complement strand
CTGAGCGACGGCGCTGCCGGCGGCGGGCACTGCCACTGGTGCGCCCTGGGCGGCCACCGCACCGGTGAGGCCCAAGGCGGCAAGGCCGATGGCGGCCAGGGACCGGCGGGCCCAATGGCGACGAATAGAGGAATGAACGGTACGAGTCATGATGGGGAACCTTCAAGATTGGGGATCAGGGCGGCACCGCCAGGGCCGGCGGGCTTGCCGCCCAGTCTAACGCCCAGATAGCACAACGCCGCGCCCGGCCCCGAACCCCGAACGGGACCCGAGGCCGCGACGCGGCATCGTGCGTTGTGTGGAACCCAGCGGCCTACTGGTGATTCATCCAGCCGCTGGGCACCAGGTCACTTGAGGGTGACGGTAGCGCCGGCGCCCTCCAGGGCTTCCTTCGCCTTGGTGGCCTGGTCCTTGTTGACCTTCTCCAGGACGGGCTTGGGGGCCTCTTCCACCAGGGCCTTGGCTTCGCCCAGACCCAGCGAGGTCAGGGCGCGGACTTCCTTGATGACCTGGATCTTCTTGTCGCCGAATGATTCGAGGATGACGTCGAACTCGGTCTGTTCTTCCGCTTCCTCTTCCGCAGCGGCGCCGCCCGCGGGGGCGGCGGCCACGGCCACGGCGGCCGGGGCAGCCGCGGTCACGTCGAAGACCTCTTCGAACTTCTTCACGAAGTCGGAGAGCTCAATCAGGCTCAACTCCTTGAACTGGTCAATCAGTTCGTCAATGCTCAGCTTGGCCATGTCTGGCAACCTTTCTTGTCTTTCAGCCGGTGATCGGCCTGTATGGGTGGCACGGCCGATCAGGCCGCGGACTCCTGCTTCTCACGCAGGGCGTCAATGGTGCGCACAGCCTTGGAGGCGGGCGCGGTGAACAGGTACGCCGCCTGGTACAGCGACGCCTTGACAACACCGGCCAGCTTGGCCAGCGTGACCTCGCGGGAATCCAGATCCGCGAGTTTGGTGATGTCCTGGGCGCTCAGGGCGCGGCCTTCCAGCACGCCACCCTTCACCACCAGGGCATGGTTAGCCTTGGCAAAGTCACGCAGCGCCTTGGCCACCTCAACCGGGTCACCTTGGACAAAGGCGATGGCGGTTGGCCCCTGCAGGGCGTCCTCCAGGCCTTCGATCCCGGCTTCCCGGACGGCGATCTTGGTCAGCGTGTTCTTCACCACGGCGTAGGTGGCATTGCCGCGTAGCGCGGTGCGCAGCGCTTTGAGCTGCGCCACCGTGAGCCCGCGGTATTCGGTGAGCACCGCCGCATTGGAGTCCGCAAACTGCTGCGCGATCTCCTGGACGGCGGCGACCTTATCCGGCCTCGCCATGGCACTCCTAACGGTTGTTCGGTCAGTGCCGCCGGCCTGGACTCGATAGAGTCCGCGGGTGCCCCCATGAAAACAGCCCCGGCGCAGGGCACGGGGCTGACGGGCTGGGCGGGTTTAGAAACCCGCGCGCTGTGTCGCTTCGTTACCTGCGCTGGCCTGCTCGCACGGAGCCACTTCGTTCTTCAGCCCAACAGCATGAAGAAGACCGGCGGTCTTGGGCGCGGACTAGTCTACACGACTTGCCGGCCGCCTTCATCGGCATCAGGCAGCCCTGGCATACAGATGCCCGATGCCGCCCGCGATGCCAAGCACCACGGAGGCCGTGATCAGTTGACTGGTCGGATGATCCGCGAACAGGATGGCCCAGGCGCGGGGCGTCTGTTGCCACCGGTTGGTTCCAACTACTGTCATGAGCAGCAGCGCGGCAAGGCCCGGGATCCAGCTTGGCCAGGCAGGCAGAATCGCAGCCGTCAACAGCGCCAAGCCGCTCAGGAACAGCCAGGCAAGCCACGCCAGGAAAGCCACTACCGGGTCAATCCCAAGCACCAGTGCCCAAACCATCACGGACGCCGCAAAAGCCACACCCGCCCCAACCAGCAGTCCGAGGTAAACCAGCCGCAGGCGCCGCAGGCGCCAGTTTCGCGCCGTCTCGAAGCCTGGCAGCGCCAGAGTTGCCGGGTACGTAGCAATGGTCACGGCCAGGAACGCGACCCAAGCCAGCGACGAGACGGTAGCGCCCACTTGGTTGAGCGGGACTGGCAGCGGCAGGCGGTCGGCCAGCCAACCCAGAATGGCTCCGGCACCAACGGCAAGCGCAAGACATGGCCACACGCAGCGCGATGTGAGGTATAGGCGACTGCCGCGAGCCATCATGGCTGGCTGATGGATGCTGGGAGGTTGTCGGTCTGGCAGGTGGCAAGGGCGGCCAACGCCTGGTGGGCGAAGGCGGTCCGTTGTGCCTCGCTCAGTCCCTTGATCTCGGCCCCATACCCAGTGGTGTCTTCGCCGCCCAGCGTCAGGCTCAACCAGGCCACGGCTTGGTAGGTCACCGCTTGGGCCTCGGCGAATTCGGGGATTGAGTCTCCGAACTCCAACCACCAGCAGGTTGGCGGCACAACCAGGTACTGGGCGACCTCGGTGGCAACCGTGCCCGGCGCCCCGGGAAGAGGCGAAGGCAAGTAGAAGTAGCGGATGGATTCTGTCTGCGGCAAGGTGCCACCTGCCAAGTCACCCAGTTGCTGGTACTTCAGGTCTGAAGCGCCAGGAACCTCCGCATCCAGAAAGGCAGCATCGGCTCGTTGAATGACAGCCTCTATCTCGCCTGCGGCGAAGGCGTTGGATGGCAGCAGGCAGAGCCGGCCGCCCAGCCAGTCACACCTGGCAGTCTCCTGCAGGTCGATGAAGGGCGCGTCGCTGACACGGTTCATGCCCGGCAGGCCGACCGCGACACAGGCGGCGCCCGCCAGGACGCAGGCGGCGGCGGACAAGGAGCCTCGCCAGCGCCGCCCCAACCAAGTGGACGCAAGGCAGGCCAACGCAACCCCAACTGCCGTCAAGGCCTGTAGCCCAGCGAGTTCGACGTTTGCTCTAGCGCCCAGAGGGACAACCGGCTCCCCGCCAAACTGGAACCAAGCTGCCGGGACAACACCACTGAAGCCAGCAATCGGTGCCATGAACACAGCGACAGCGCTGATGGGCGCGGCCCACCACTGGCGCACCAGGGCGGCCACCGCGTAGCCGAACGCAACGTGCCCTGCAAGCACCAAAGCCTGTGCTGGCAAAGCCAAGATGCTGAGGTCAAAGTGATGGTTGATACCGGCGGTGACGGCAAAGGCGGCCAGCCCCACCAGGAGGTGGCCACCGGCGGCGATGACTATGAGGGGTGTGGCCACGGCGCCCCGGGCTCTCGCTGCTGGCGCCACTCCGCCGAAGGAGGCGCCAAAGGCCCGTTGTTGGAGGTACACCACGAAGGCAGTCACACCTGCCATCAACGGCCCACTGACATAGAGAGCCCCGCCCATCCAGGTAGCGGTGCCGGCCCAACTGCCCAGCCACTCGTGCCGCGCATACAACAAGAACCCAACCGGCGTGGCAACGGGCACCCAGCCCAGCCAGCCAATCCCGCTGCGGCGTGCACGGTGAACAATCTGCTTCATCGATCCGGATCCATCAGACTCAAGATCCGTTCCCGGAAGCGCGCCGCGTCCGGTTGGCCTAACGAACCACCGGCGATGTCCTGCGCCCGGGTGGCCAATGTGATGTGGTGATCCGCCAATACCTGGACACGGTCTGCGGCCAGGTCGACATCATCAAGCAAGTGGGTCGAGATGACGATGCAGGTCTGGTCCGCCATCTGGTCAATGATGGTGCGGAACTGGAGACGCTGGACGGGATCAAGGCCAGCGGTGGGTTCGTCCAGGAGCAGCACCCGCGGAGAACCCATGACTGTCGCGGCCAAACCGAGGCGCTGCCGTTGGCCACCAGACAATTCGTTCGTTCTTGTAGCTGCCTCATCCATCAGGTCGACAAGACGGAGCGCCCTGGTGGCCTCATCTGGCAGGTCGGCCTCTGGCAGCCCACGCAGATAACCCACGTACTGCACGTATTGCAGCGCCGTCAACCAACGCAGGACCGGGATGGTTTGCGGCATGAGGGCGATAGAACCGGGCACGGGAGGCCGGCCGTCAATCGCAATCCGCGCCCCCCGAGCCCCAATGTTGCCTGCTATGGCGTTGAGCAGTGTCGTCTTACCGGCACCGTTCACGCCAATCAGGAACGTCACCCCGGTGCCCACTGCCAGGCCAACCTGGTCCAGGACGAGACGCTCGCCGTAGGCAACAGTGAGCGACTCGACCTCAAGCACGGGGGCGACCACTGGGACCAAGCCCCCTAGTAGCTGATCGTTATGAAAGGGGGCGCTGTGCCTGTTGGGGGTGACACAGCGACCCTTCAGGTGCGATCAGGCTACCACACACGTCTCGCCCGTAGCTGGGGCCGAGATTCAAGTTGGAAGCGCAACGCTTGCCTCAGATGAGAATGTCCGCGTGGCAGTCTAAACATCCGGACAATTCACGTGAGGCACCCGTCACCCGTTCCCGGACAATTTGACATGAGGCAAGACGTCCCGGTCAGCCTCATGGTTGCCGCTCGCGTGGTGGGTTGCCCTGCCTGAAAGCTGCTGCCTCGCGGCACGGGCTCCAGTTGGCCAGCCGGCCTTGTGGCGGTAGGCCGATGCCGGCCGCGGGGTGGGGGGAACCGGTGGCGGCGGGTTTGGTTTGGTGGCGGTGGCGTTGGGGGTGGTGGGGGGGCTTAGTGACATCGACTGGTTGGTGAAAAGTCAAGCAGGTAACGGCTGGCCTGGATGACAGGGCTGCCAGCCCTGGGCGAGTGACGGCGAGTTGGGTGGGAGTTGAGGCTGGAGCGACGGGGCAGGAATGACGACGTCCCCCGGGGCTCCCTGGGAACCAGCCGATGCCGGCCACGGGGCGGCGGCGAGTTTTTGGGGACTTGTGTACGGGTAGGGCTTTGGCCAGGGCCAGCGAGCCTGGGCGGGTTTCCGTTCGATCCTGCGTTTGTGCAGGTCAGAGGCTTGCTGCCGATGTCGGCCGCGACGCAAGGTGGCCGTCAGCGGCCAGTTTGGGGGCGACATTGGGCGCTACCCGTACACAAGTCCTCGAAAACTCGCTGTTGCGGGATTGCCACCCGGGATTGGCCGGCCACGTCATGGTCTCGGGCGCCGCGTTGGCTCCGTCCGCGACCTTCCGGAGCTTCACCCCCAATCGCGGTCAAGTCCTGGGTCCGGATTGACCACGCTTCGCCCAGAAGGTCCCCCCGGCCAGTCCAGAACGGTCCCAAACCCAACCACCTATGAACCCGCCGATCCGACCTGGGCCGCCTCGCCCGGCCTCCCAGACCAGATTGTCACCCACCCAACCACCGGCCAGCCGCCGGTACCACCCGAGTCGCCCCCCCGGCCATGGCCGGCCCGGAGGTGTGCCTCGGGGGCTGAGCCTGGGGAACGCCGCGGCTCAGGCTGGTTGGGGTTGGTGCCAGGGGTCGCCGCCCCACAGTTTGGACAGGCGCACGCCCCCGCGGAACATGGCCGCCTGCAGCAGGAAGCAACCCAGCGCGAACGGCAGCAGCGGTGCCAGGTACAGCACCGGCAGCCCGATGGCGTTGTGCAGCAGTTGCAGGATCTCGGCACCCTCCGGGTCGAACAGGTAGAAGTAGTTGGCTTCCGGCAGCAGCCAGTGGCGCACCGCCACGTTGAGGGCGACAATGGCGCTGGCCAGGATCAGCAGCGTGCCCATGGCGCGCAGCGCCCCGCGATAGGTGGGCCGGTAGAGGCCAAAGGCCGCAATCAGCACGCTGATCACCATGTTGGTGCCATGCGAACCGAAGTAGCCAAAGGTCAGGGGCGAAAAGACACCCACGCCCTCGACCCCCTCGGCAGGCGAAAACAAGGCCATGAAACCGGTCAGCGAACCGGCAAAGAAGCAGAACCCCAGCAACACCTTGGAGCGGGTGGCCAGGGCCAGCACCAGCCCATACGTGATGAGGGAACACAGTTGCAGCGGCATGTCCCAGACGATGTAACTGGCGAACCGGCCGGTGGTGGCCAGGCCAATCATGTAGGCGGCGAACAGCAGCCAGTTGGCCAGCGCCACCACCAGCAGGAAGTGCCGCCGCCGGTCGGCCTCAGCGAAGCGGCGCCCGATGGCGTACAACAACACACCCAGCCCCAGCAGGCAGGCCACGAAAACCCACCAGGGCGGTGAGAAGACATACATCGCAGGATTCACGCGGAGTTGGCCTTTGGTTGGCCACCCGGACGCCACCGAGCCGGCACCGGGCGGGACAGCTACACCGCCCAGGCCGGCCGCCACAAGTACCACAGCCAGACCAGACAGTCTTGAGCGGGGACCAGTCTAACCGACAATCGCCGGCCGGCCGGCCCCCGCTCAAGGACTCTACGCATCAACCATCAGTGGTGGGTGATTGGCCCCCAGTTGTTGGTGGTGAAGGCCCGGGTGGTGGCCCCAGCCGGCAGCACCGTGCCGGCCGTGTAGGCCTGCGCTGCCGGGTTGGCGCCCGCCTGGCCCGGGGTGGCACCGTTGGCGCCCATCGGGTCAGACCCGTCCAGCGTGTAGTAGATGACAGCGCTGGCGGCGACGCTCAGCGTCACCCCGCCACCCGCGCTGGTCGCCACCACTGCGGGCAGGGTATGGGTCAAACCGATCTTGGCCCACTGCTCCAGGTTGAACTTGGTGCGCTCCGGCACCAGGGCGATCACCTTGGGGTTGTAGTTCTTCCACACCTGCCACTGGTTGGCGGCGCCCATGTAGGCGGCATCCAGGCGGTAGGAGGCGTCCAGGAACGTCTGCTGTTCCAGCAGCAGAGCCTGCACGTTGTCCACACTCAACGGCGCACCGGGAGCACCCCGGAAGTCGCCCGAGGCCGGGCCGATCATCTCCAGCACGTCGTCCTTGACCCGTGTCTTGAACTCAAGGTTGCCATCGGTCTGGTCCGCCGTGTCGTAGCGGGTCCAAGTGCGGAACATGCCGTACGGCCCAGCTTGCGAGATGAGGTTGCCCAGCCACTTGTAGCGGTAGTTGCCGCCACCGCCGTCCATTGGGTAGGAGTAGGTGATGCTGGACTGGCCCTGGTTGTAGAAGGCGCCATCAGAGTCGTTGATGTTGAACATCATCTTCATGCCGCCCGAACCAACCGAGTTCTGCACCACGCCGTTCCATTCGTTCTCGCAGTCGATGTAGTGGAACAGGATCATGTTGCGGATCAAGGACTCGACATCGACGTACTGCTGGAAGGTCTGGTAGTTGCCCGAGTTGGCGGCCTGGTGAACGGCCCGCATCACCGCGACGTCGCCATCGCCGGCCTCGACGCAGCCGGCCACGAAGCAGCCGTCGTCCTGGTAGCTGACCTTGGTGTAATCATCCGAATCGACACCGAAGTAGGGCTCAAAGGTGTGCGGCCCGTAGTCCTCGCGCATACTCTTCACGCCGGCGTACTGGCCGTTGTAGAAGTAGTGCACGTACTGAACGTGCGAATCGAAGATGCCCATCTGGTTGGCCAAGATGCGGGTCATCATCTCGTCGTAGCGCAGGTAGCCGGGGGCGTACCAGCCGTCCGCCTGGGCGCCGTCCTGGCCCTCGTGCAACTCCAGCTTCTTGTATTCGCCTGTCAAGGCATACGGTTCGCCTACCATCGGGTCGAAGAACTCGTACTTGGCCTTACCGGCCCCGTAGTCCTTCTTGAACCGCACCGCGATGCCGCTGTTGTACTGCGCCAGCGAGGCCTGGCCGAAGCGCTTGACGCCAATCGGCTGGGCGTAGTCGTCTTCACCCGAGCCCGGCTCCGGCATGTACTCGAAGTAACCCTGGACGTAGTCCGCGGCCGCCGAATGCGACAACTCGACAACATCAGAGTTGATCGAAACGATCGGCAAGTCGGTCAGCGCCTCAGCGTAGGCGGCATCATTGATGGTCGCCTTGTTGGCGGCCGTCCAGCGGCCCCATGTCCCCGCCACCTCATTCTTCAGGTTGTCCAGCAGCACATAGGTCATGGTCTGCGGCGTGGACGTACCCCTGGAGTCATAGGCGATGGCACGCACGGACATCGACTTGGAGACGGCGATGGAACCCAGGTAGACGGTGCCCTTGGTGGCCGATGGCGTCGACCCGTCGGTGGTGTACCGGATGGTCGCGCCGGCCACAGAGGTCAGCGTCAGCGTGAAGCCCGTGTCGTAAACCCCGCGGTCGTGGCTGAAGTTCAGGGCGTACTTCTGGGCCGCCTTGTCGTTCGAATAGCCGTAGGTTTCTTCCGCCATCAGGGCGATGGGGCCGCCATCGGGCATGCGGGCATGGGTCTCAAGATAGAGCTGTTCGCCATAGGCGAAAGCGTCGATGACGCGCACCGAACCTGAACTCATGTCCGTCAAGTTGACCTCGCCGGACTTCTTGAAATCGAAGCTCAAGTGATCCGGGCCCTGACTGGTCTTCTCATCGGCGTACAGGATGCGGTAGGCGTGCGGCGGCACCAGCAGACCGGTGAAGTCAAAGGTGTCGCCCTTCTTGGTGCCGTCCCGCCACAGCCGGATGCCCGGGCCCAGATAGATGAAGCTGTCGCTGGCGTTGTACAACTCCAGCCAGTCGTCTTCATTGGCCTTGGTGCCCGATGTCGACAGTTCGTTGATGTAGA